>NZ_JBEZMS010000007.1:0-210495 GCF_040652815.1 Micromonospora sp. NPDC048169 | reverse complement strand
TGCACACCGTGCGGGACCAGCTTGTCGCCCTGCTGCACGGTGGCCGAGACCGGCTTGGCCGCGTGGGTGGTGTCCGCCGCGTGGGCCGCGACCGGACCGGCGAACACGCCACCGGTGAAAGCCAGACCAGCGATACCCAGGACGCTCTTACGCAGGATCGTGTTCATGAGGGGGCTCCATTCGGGGGTCGACGCACCCGGGGGGGCACGTGGCACCGTCAGGCGCTCAAAAAGTCTCGGGGGGAACCGGCTGCTCGCGGGGCAGGGGGTGCCACGTCGCGGCGCCGGAACCATGTCCAACGACCGGCAGCCCGGGATGATTCCCGGACCTTCACGGATACCGCCCCGCCTGGGGCGAGCCCTTACTCGGTCGTTCACCCGGTTACAACGCCACCGACCCGCCGACGATTCCACCCCCAGAGTGCCACCCACCACCCCCGAACCAGACACCCACCCCAAACCCCCAGCCCGCCCCCAGCACCGCGCCCTGCCACCTGTGATCAAGGACTTTGCGGCAGCTTTCTGCGCCAACGAGAACACAAACCCCTTGATCACCGGCGAAATCCCCCCGGGCACCCGCCGAGTGCGGTCGATCATGAGGCTGACGGCAGCTGGTGTCCGGTTTGTCGCCGCCAACCTCATGATCGACCGGGCTGGAGGCGGTCTCCGAGGACTGGGCGGCAGGGACGAGAAGCCGGCGAAGAAGAACGGGGACGAGAGCCGACCCCGGGAGGTCCTCCGCGCGATCTTGCAGTTTTGGCCTCTGGCATGCCCTGTTTGCGAGGTTTGTGGGGTACGCAAGTGCAAGATCGCGCGGGGCTGGAGGAGGAGGTCCGCGGTGACGGGGTGGGTGGGGCTCGGCGGCGCTGTTGGTTGCGCGCGCGGGGACGGTCAGGCGGCGGGCCAGTCCTGGGAGGCCAGACGCGGCGAGACCGCCCCGGGTGGGGCGGCCTCGAGCCAGGACAGGAATCCGGTGACAGTGGATCGCGCCATGGCGATCTCGATCGGGGCGTGGTGGCTGGTACAGCGCAGGATCACCCACTCGGCGGGCATCGACATGCACTCCTGCCCCTCGGGCAGCCGGCGGCGCTCGACCGCCAGCCCCTTGCGCGAGAGCACCCGCTTGGGACGCAGCGCGAAGCTGAACATGCGATACCAGCGGAGCTCGTCGCCCACGAAGCGACCGAACCCGGGTGACCAGCCACGACCGTCGAGGATCGTGTTGACCCGGACGCTCAGCCGGATGATGCCACCGCTACGGGTGAACAGGGCCCGCCGGATGAAGAGGATCAGAAGCGCGACGACGACGATCGCGAAGCCGATTCCGATCCCTTCGACGATCTCCATCGGCGGGTCGGCTCAGCGGGCCGGGGTGGCGGGGGTTGCGCTCTCGGCGAGGACTGTGACGCCCTCACCGGTCACCGACAGGAAGCCGCCGTCCACGTCGAACGCGATCTGCTGGCCACCGGCCTGCTTGATGCGTACCTGGCTGGGTTCGGCGAGCTGGCCGAGCAGCGGTGCGTGCCCTGGCAGCACACCGAGCTCACCCTCGGTCGTCCGCGCGACGACCATCTCGGCCTCGCCGGTCCAGACCTTCTCCTCGACGGCTACGAGCTCGACGTGAAGCTGCTGTGCCACGCTGTCTCCTTGCTGCGGCGGCGGATTGCCGAAAGTCTAGTCGCGCCCCCGCAGCCCACCCAACGCGGGTGGTGAGAGCCCTGCCACCACGGCCCCGCACCCGCTCAGGCTACTTGGTCTTCTGGATGAAGTCGGGGTGCTCCAGCAGGAACGCGTCGAGCTGTTCGGTGCGCAGCGCGGTGAAGAAGTCCTCCGCCGGTTCGAGCAGTTCCTCGCCCCGGTAGTTGCCGCCGGTGCCGATCGAGCCGCCCGGCAGCTTGATCGTCTCGATCGCGTCGGGGCGGATGTCCTTCAGGGCCAGCCCGAAGTCCACCACGCTGTTGCCCCGGCCGTTGAACACCAGTGACTTCCCGGCGGCGCGCAGCACCCGGTCCAGCTTGACCGGGTTGGTCACCACGTCGGCGCTGAACGCCTGGCTCGCCATCGCCTTGACGAACTGCTGCTGGTGCCGCTGCCGGCCGTAGTCGCCGTCCGGCACGCCGTTCTTGGGGTAGCGCTGCCGGACGTAGTCCAGCGCCTGCCAGCCCTTGAGGTGGGCGTTGCCCTTCTTGTACACCGCCTGCGGTCCGAGGTAGCCCCCGCCGCCGGGCCTGAGCTGGCGCGGCGTGCCGTCCGGCTGGAGGTGCTCGGAGCGCACCTCCCGCTCGATGTACATGTCGACACCGCCCATGGCGTCGACGATCTTCTTGAAACCGCTGAAGTTGATGATCGCCCCGGCGTCGAAGCGCTTGATGCCGGTGACGCCCTGCACGGTCTTGGCGAGCAACTCGAAGCCCTGAACGGTGCTGGGGTTCTGGCCCGGCACGTTGCTGCCGTGCGACATGGCCGCGTTGAGCCGGTCGTTGGCACCGGCGTACTCGGCCTTGGGGAACGCCGGAATGTCCACCCGCAGGTCGCGTGGGAGCGAGAAGAGATAGCCGCGGTCCATGCTGGCGGGCACGTGCAGCACCATGATCGAGTCGGCCAGTGGCCGGGCGGTGGACGTCCGCGGGTCCACGCCGACGAGCAGGATGTTGAGTGGCCCCTTGATGTCGCTCTTCTTCTCGTTGGCGCCGGCGGCCTGGTCGCCGAAGAGGTCGGCCTTGCCCACCGATCCCTCGTAGCGGGCGACCAGGGCACGTGAGCCGATCAGCACGGAGCCGCTGAGCACCACCATGACGATGCCGAGGATGGTGCAGACGCGGGCCCACCGGGGCACGCCGCGCCACATGGACCGCTTGCCGCGATCCGTGCCGCCCTTACCGCCCACGAGCATCTCCAATCGTCGCGCCCTCGGGTAGGAAGACGGGCACGGGGGTCCGTTTGGTTGCAGAGATCAACGGCCGGGATGTGAAGTCGTGTCAGAAACGGTAGCGCGTGATCCGGCGAACCGCTTGCCGGAGAAGCGGGCATCTGATAGAGCGCTGCGCCGAACAGGCGAGGGCCGCCCCGGCTTCCGCCGGGACGGCCCTCGTGGGTGTGAGCGGGCTCTCAGCCCTCCTCGCCCATCAGCTCCTTGGCCTTGGCCCGGAGGTCGTCCAGGCCGCCGCACATGAAGAACGCCTGCTCCGGGAAGTGGTCGAACTCCCCCTCGCTGATCCGGCGGAAGGCGTCGATGGTCTCGGAGATCGGGACCGTCGAGCCGGGTACGCCGGTGAACTGCTCCGCCGCGTACGTGTTCTGCGAGAGGAACCGCTCGATCCGGCGGGCGCGCCCGACGGTGAGCTTGTCCTCCTCGGAGAGCTCCTCGATACCGAGGATGGCGATGATGTCCTGCAGGTCCTTGTAGCGCTGCAGGATCCGCTTCACCTCGGTGGCGACGGCGAAGTGCTCCTCGCCGACGAACTCCGGGGCGAGGATCCGGGACGAGGACGCCAGCGGGTCCACGGCCGGGTAGATGCCCTTGTCGGAGATCGACCGCTCCAGGTTGGTGGTCGCGTCGAGGTGGGCGAACGTGGTGGCCGGCGCCGGGTCGGTGTAGTCGTCGGCGGGCACGTAGATCGCCTGCATCGAGGTGATGGCCTGGCCCCGGACGGAGGTGATCCGCTCCTGGAGCTGGCCCATCTCGTCGGCCAGGGTCGGCTGGTAACCCACGGCGCTCGGCATGCGGCCGAGCAGCGTGGAGACCTCGGAACCGGCCTGGGTGAAGCGGAAGATGTTGTCGATGAAGAGCAGCACCTCCTGCTTCTTCACGTCACGGAAGTACTCCGCCATGGTGAGCGCGGACAGCGCGACCCGCAGCCGGGTGCCCGGCGGCTCGTCCATCTGGCCGTACACCAGGGCGGTCTTGTCGATGACGCCCGACTCGGTCATCTCGGCGATGAGGTCGTTGCCCTCGCGGGTGCGCTCACCCACGCCGGCGAAGACAGAGGTACCACCGAAGTTCCGGGCCACACGGGTGATCATCTCCTGGATGAGCACCGTCTTGCCCACGCCGGCACCGCCGAACAGGCCGATCTTGCCGCCCTTGACGTACGGGGCGAGCAGGTCGATGACCTTGATGCCGGTCTCCAGCATCTCGGTCTTCGGCTCCAGGTCCGCGAAGGCCGGTGCCTTGCGGTGGATGCCCCACCGGTCGTCGGCCTCGATGGTCTCGCCCTCGGTGAGGTTGAGGCACTCGCCGATCGCGTTGAAGACGTGGCCCTTGACCGCGTCACCCACCGGCACGCTGATCGGCGCCCCGGTGTCGCGCACGTCGGTGCCGCGGACCAGACCGTCGGTCGGCTGCATCGAGATGGCGCGGATCAGGTTGTCACCCAGGTGCTGGGCGACCTCCAGGGTCAGCGTCTTCTCACCGCCGGAGAGGGTCACGTCGACGTGCAGGGCGTTGAACAGCTCCGGCATGGCGTCGCGCGGGAACTCGGCGTCGACGACCGGGCCGATGACCCGGACCACGCGACCCGTGGCCGTCTTGGTCTCAACTGCGGATACAGTCATCACACTTCACTTCCCGACGCGGCCAGCGCGTTCGCGCCGCCGACGATCTCACTGATCTCCTGGGTGATCCCGGCCTGACGGGCCGAGTTCATCTCACGCGTGTACTTCTCGATCATCTCTTCGGCGTTGTCGGTGGCGCTCTTCATCGCCCGCCGACGGGCGGCCGACTCGCTGGCCGCCGACTCCAGCAACGCCGCGAAGATCCGCGTGTTGATGTACTTCGGCAGCAGGGCGTCGAGCAGCGACTCCGGCTCCGGCTCGAACTCGTACGCCGGCAGCGCGCCCTCGGACCGCGGCCGGTCCTCGACCTGCATCGGGCCGATGATCCGGGTCACCGGGTTCTGCGTCATCAGGGACTTGAACTCGGTGTAGACGATGTGCAGTTCGTCCACGCCGAGGATCCCGTCGGCACCGGCGTCCCCGTCCGTGTCGTCCGCGCCGGCGGTGAACGCCTTGATCAGCGTGTCACCGACCTCGCGGGCGTCGGCGAACGTCGGCTGCTCCGAGAAGCCGGTCCAGCTTCCCGCGATCTCCCGGCTGCGGAACCGGTAGTACGCCACGCCCTTGCGGCCGATGACGTAGAGCACCGGCTCCTTGCCGTCGGCGCGCAGCCGGGCGATGAGCGACTCGGCGGTCCGGATCGCGTTCGAGCTGTAGCCACCGGCCAGACCCCGGTCGGCCGTGACCAGCAGGACGCCCGCCCGCCGCACCCGCTCGCGCGAGGTGAGCAGCGGGTGGTCGATCCGCGCGTTCGAGGCCAGCGCCGTCAGCACGCCGGTGATCGCCTCGGCGTACGGCAGCGAGGCCGCCACCTTGGCCTGGGCCTTGGCGATGCGGCTCGTCGCGACGAGCTCCATCGCCTTGGTGATCTTCTTCATCCCCTTGGCGGAACGGATCCGCTGCCGGAGAACGCGTACCTGGGCGGCCATCGGATCAGCTCTCGGCCGGGCGGTCGGCGCCGTCGCGCAGGCGGGTCACCGTCTCGCGGGACTGCTCACCCTCCAGCGGCTTGGCCGGCGCCTCGTTGATCCGGACCTCCTCCTCCTTGCCCAGGAAGAGCTGCTTGAACTCGGTGATCGCCGAGTCGAGCGAGGAGATGATGTCGTCGCCCCACTTGTGGTCCGCGATCGAGGCCAGGACACCCTCGTGCTTGTGCCGGAGGTACTGCAGGAACTCCGACTCGAAGCGGCGCACCTCGCCGACCGGGACGTCGTCCAGCTTGCCCTCGGTGCCGGCCCAGACGGAGACGACCTGCTCCTGCACCGGGTACGGCGAGTAGTTCGGCTGCTTGAGCAGCTCGACCAGCCGGGAACCGCGGTCCAGCTGAGCCCGGGAGGCCCGGTCCAGGTCGGAGGCGAAGGCGGCGAACGCCTCCAGCTCGCGGTACTGGGCCAGGTTCAGCCGCAGCGAGCCGGCGACCTTCTTCATCGGCTTCACCTGCGCGGCGCCACCGACCCGGGAGACCGAGGTACCGACGTTGATGGCCGGCCGGACGCCCTGGTTGAACAGGTCGGTCTCCAGGAAGATCTGGCCGTCGGTGATGGAGATGACGTTGGTCGGGATGAACGCCGAGATGTCGTTCGCCTTGGTCTCGATGATCGGCAGGCCGGTCATCGAGCCGCCACCCAGCTCGTCGGAGAGCTTGGCGCAGCGCTCCAGCAGACGCGAGTGCAGGTAGAAGACGTCACCCGGGTAGGCCTCACGACCCGGCGGGCGGCGCAGCAGCAGCGACACGGCGCGGTACGCCTCGGCCTGCTTGCTCAGGTCGTCGAAGACGATCAGGACGTGCTTGCCGCCGTACATCCAGTGCTGCCCGATGGACGAGCCGGTGTAGGGCGCGAGGTACTTGAAGCCGGCCGGGTCGGAGGCCGGGGAGGCGACGATGGTGGTGTACTCCATCGCGCCCGCCTCCTCCAGCGTCCCCTTGATGGAGGCGATGGTGGAGGCCTTCTGGCCGATCGCGACGTAGATGCAGCGGACCTGCTTCTTCGGGTCGCCGGAGCGCCAGTTCTCGCGCTGGTTGAGGATGGTGTCCAGGGCGACGGTGGTCTTGCCCGTCTTCCGGTCACCGATGATCAGCTGACGCTGGCCGCGGCCGATCGGGGTCATCGCGTCGATGGCCTTGATGCCGGTCTGCAGCGGCTCGTCGACCGACTTGCGGGACATCACGTTCGGGGCCTGGAGCTCCAGCTCACGGTAGCCCTCGTTGGCGATGTCACCGAGGCCGTCGATGGGCTCGCCGAGCGCGTTCACCACGCGGCCGAGGAACGCGTCACCGATCGGCACCGAGAGCACCCGGCCGGTGCGCTTGACGCGCTGACCCTCTTCGATCCCGCCGAAGTCACCGAGGACGACGACACCGATCTCCCGGACGTCGAGGTTCAGCGCCACACCGAGCGTGCCGTCCTCGAACTCCAGGAGCTCGTTGGTCATGGTCGAGGGGAGGCCCTCGACGTGGGCGATGCCGTCACCGGCGTCGGCGACGGTGCCGACCTCCTCGCGGGAGACGTCGGCCGTGTAGGAAGAGACGTAGCGCTCCAGGGCGCCGCGGATCTCCTCCGTCGAGATGGTCAGCTCGGCCATCCTCTGCTTCCTTAAGTATCTCAGGGCCCGGGATACCTAGTACCGACCGGTCCGATGGCATCGAATCAGGGCTGCTAAGACGCTGGTCAGCGCTTCGCGAGCGCGTTGCGGGTCTCGTTGAGGCGACGCAGGACGGTGCCGTCGTACAGGTCGGAGCCGACCTGTACGCGCGCCCCGCCGAGCACGTCGGGGTCGACCGTCTGCTTGACGGAGACCTCCCGACCGTACATCTCCGAGAGGCGGGCACCGAGGCGTCGCTCCTCCTCCTCGGTCAGCGGAGCCGCCACGGTCACGTACGCGACCTGACGGTCCCGCCGGTCGGCGGCAAGCTCGACCAGCCGGGTGAGCGCACCGGTGAAGGAGCGTCCCCCGAAGCCGGCGAGCGCGGCCTCGACGAGGCTGACGGTCACCGGCTGGGCCTTGCCGGCGAGCAGCTGCCGGGCCAGTTCGGCCCGCCGCTCGACCGCGGCCATCGGGTCGGAGAGCGTGTTCGACAGCTCGGCGGAACCGGCGACGACCTGCCCGAAGCGGAACAGCTCGTCCTCGACCTCGCCCAGCTCGCCGGCCAGGTCGGCGCTGGCCAGCAGTGCCTCCACGCCCAGGCGCTCGACACCGTCGAGCAGCTCGGTCGGGGCCGACCAGCGGCCGGACACCATCGACGTGAGCAGGTCGAGCGCCTCCGCGCCGATCCGGCCGCGCAGCATGTCGCCGAGCAGACCGGAGCGGTCGGCGCCGGCCCGGGCCGGGTCGGAGAGCGCCCGGCGCAGCCGCGGCTCGCGCCGCAGCAGGGCGGCGACGGAGAGGATGTCGTCGGCGGTGGCAGCCACCGCCGACGGCTCCGCGCCGCGGACGTACGTGTCGAGGCGCTCGGCCCCGGCCCGGTACGACTCCCGGCTGGCGGCCTGCATCAGCGGGCCCCCGTGCTCTCGAGATTGCTCAGGAACCGGTCGACGGTGCCCTTGCGACGCGCCTCGTCGGCAAGCGACTCGCCGACGATCTTGCTGGCCAGGTCCACCGCGATGGTGCCCACCTCGGTGCGCAGCTCGCGCACGATGGTGGCCCGCTCCGCGGCGAGCTGCTCCTTGCCGGCGGCGATGATCCGGTCGGACTCCTCACGCGCCTTGGCGAGGATGTCCTGCCGGATGCCGTCGGCGTCGGCCCGCGCGTCGTCGCGGATCTTGGCGGCGTCGGTACGCGCCTCCGCGAGCTGGGCCCGGTACTGCTCGAGCAGCTGGTTCGCCTCGGCCTGAGCCGCCTCGGCGCGCTTGATGCCGCCCTCGATCGCGTCGACCCGCGCCTGGTACATCGCCTCCATGCGGGGCATGACGAACTTCAGCAGGACGAAGACGAGCAGGGCGAAGGAGATCGTTCCGACGACCATCTCCTGCCAGATCGGCAAGATCGGATTGTGCGCGCCTTCGGCGGCGAGATACATGTCAGACCTCCGGATCGGGGGAGCTCGCGTCAGCTAACGGCGAAGGCGAGCACCAGGCCGAACAGCGCCAGCGCCTCGACCAGGGCGAAGCCCAGCACCAGCCAGGTGCGGTTGTAGCCGGCCGACTCGGGCTGGCGGGCGCTCGACTGGATGTAGGCCGCGAATACCAGGGCCACACCGATACCGGGGCCGATGGCGGCGAGGCCGTAGCCGATGGTGTTGACGTTGCCACCGATCTCGGCAAGAACGTTCATTGCGGGTATTCCTCCTAGTTCACACGTGAGGGCTCACGTGTACGCGGTCGGTACCAGATGCTTGGCCGGGCCGGGTGCCCGCCGAGCCGGATCTCAGTGCTCGTCGGCCAGCGACGTGCCGATGTAGTTGGCGCTCAGCGTGACGAAGACGTATGCCTGCAGCACCGCCACCAGCGCCTCGAAGAAGGCCATCACGATCGCCATCGCGAAGGAGAAGACCGAGGTCGCCTGGACGAAGACGCTGCTCGACCCGAGCATCACGAAGCCGCCGACGGTGAAGACCAGCAGGAGCAGGTGGCCGGCGAACATGTTGGCGAAGAGCCGCAGTGCCAGGGTGACCGGCCGGACGACGAAGTTCTGCAGGAACTCGATCGGAATCAGCAGGAAGTGCATCGGCCACGGCACGCCGGGCAGGATGAGGCTCTGCTTGAGGTACTTCCCGAGGCCGTGCTTGCGGACGCCGACGTAGTTGTACATGACGTACGAGATGGCGGCGAGCACGATCGGGAACGCGATGTGCGAGTTCGGCGAGATCTGCAGGCCGGGCACGATGCTGAAGATGTTTGTCAGCAGGATGAAGCTGAACAGCACGGTGAGGTAGGGCGCGAAGCGGATGCCCGCGTTACCCATCTGCTCCCGGGCGATGTTGTCCCGGACGAGCCCGTAGACCGCCTCCGCCGCCCACTGGCCCTTGCCCGGCACCAGCTTCGGCTTCCGGTACGCGGCCACGAAGAAGATGATCAGCAGCGCGACGGCGATCCAGATCATGATGCTGAACTTGGTGACCCAGGGGCCGGCCACGTCCGGCGGGTAGAAATCCCCGACGCTGGGGGGCCAGGGAAGGTCCTGGGCGACGACCAGCTGTCCGCTCACCGTGTCATCCTCCGCACTCAACAGACCCGCGTGTGCCGGAACTCAGGCACTGAGCCTCTTCATGATCAGGTAGATCGCCCCGGCCGCGCCGAGCATCATGCCGACGGCGACCCCGATGCCGGCTGGCAGACCGAAGAACCGTTCCGCCAACCAGCCGAGGCCACCCCACACCAGAATGCCGGCGAGCAGGTAACCCACGACGGCGCCTGCCACACCCTCCGACGAGTGCTCGTCGGACTTGTGGGAGTGGGGGTCATCGGCCATGACGTGGCGAACAATATCAGCAGGGGCGCGCGGGGATGTGCGGCACCCCCCACACTGCGGGCAGCGTGCGGGCCGTACTGCGGGCGCGTCAACCTCGCGCCACGTTACTCCTGTCGCGCCCGTCAGGGCACCCGCCGTACCGGACACGATTCCGCAAAGTCACTCGCCGTCGTCACGCGGCTTGAAGGTGGGCAGCGGGGACCTCATCGCCCAGGTCAGGTGCGCTCCGGTCCACACCACCACCGCCGCGATGATGGCCACGCCCATGGCCGGCAGGCCGGGCCAGCCGGTGGCCGCCACGGCGGCCATCACCACGCCCAGGATCACGATCTTGGTGGCGTAGGTGACGAGCCCGACCGACATGATCATCCGAGGGTGGACGGCGTCCGCCCAGGCCACCGAGACGCTGGAGATCAGGTAGCTGACGATCACCAGCGCCACGCCGGCCGCGAACCCGGCCGCGCCGGTCGGGCCGCGCAGCAGCGCCGCCGCCGGCACCCCCACCACCGCGAGGGCCGCGCACGCCAGCAGCGGCAGCCGCAGGTGGTTCAGCCGGGACCGGATGGCGCCGGGCTCGCCCGCCCGTGGCGCCGTCATCGGGGGTACGCCGGGAAGGCGGCGACCAGCTCGGCGACCTCGCGGGCCATCCCGGTCAGCGCGTCGGCGCCGCCGGAGGCGCCCGGATCGGTGCGTACCGCGCGCGCGATCAGCCCCGCGATCCGGCGCATCTCGCCCTCCCGCATGCCCTGGGTGGTGACGCTCGGCGTACCCACCCGGATGCCGGAGGCCACCGACGGCGGCCGCGGGTCGTACGGGATGGCGTTCTTGTTGAGCGTGATGCCGGCGGCGTCGCAGCGGGCCTCGGCCTGCGCGCCGGTCACGCCGGTCTCCCGCAGGTCGAGCAGGGCCAGGTGGGTGTCGGTGCCGCCGGAGACCGGCGGCAGTCCCTCCGCGGCCAGCCCGTCGGCGAGCGCGCGGGAGTTGGCGACGACCTGGGCGGCGTACGTGCGGAACTCGGGCTGCGCGGCCTCGCGCAGCGCGACCGCCTTGGCGGCGACGGCGTGCATCAGCGGGCCGCCCTGGGTGAACGGGAAGACCGCCTTGTCGATCCGGGCCGCGAGCGGCTCACGGCAGAGGATCATGCCGCCGCGCGGGCCGCGCAGCACCTTGTGGGTGGTCGCGGTGACCACGTCGGCGTACGGCACCGGGGACGGGATCGCCCCGCCGGCCACCAGGCCGATGAAGTGCGCGGCGTCCACCATCAGGTACGCGTCGACCTCGTCGGCGATCTCCCGGAAGCGGGCGAAGTCGATCAGGCGCGGGTACGCCGTCGCGCCACAGATGATCATCTTCGGCCGGTGCGCCCGGGCCAGGTCGCGTACCTCGTCGTAGTCGATCAGTCCGGTGTCCGGCCGGACGGTGTAGCCGACCGGGTGGAACCACTTGCCGGAGAAGTTCACCCGGCTGCCGTGCGTCAGGTGCCCGCCGTGCGGCAGGTCCATCGCCAGCACCGTGTCGCCCGGCTGGATCAGGGCGGCGTACGCGGCCAGGTTGGCGCTCGCCCCGGAGTGCGGCTGGACGTTCGCGTGTTCGGCGTCGAACAGCTCCTTCGCCCGGGACACGGCCAGTTCCTCGGCCCGGTCCACCTCGGCGCAGCCACCGTAGTAGCGCCGGCCCGGATAGCCCTCGGCGTACTTGTTGGTGAGCGTGGAACCCAGCGCGGCCAGCACCGCGGGCGAGGTGAGGTTCTCGCTGGCGATCAGTTGCAGACCGCCGCGCAGCCGGTCCAGCTCCCCCAGCACCACCTCGGCGATCTCCGGGTCGACGGTACTGAGCTGCTGGAAGTCCGGCCCCCAGAAGGTGTCCCTCGCGTTCTCCACAGCGAAGGAGTCTACGGAGCCGCACACTGGATGCCGTGAGATGCCTCGTCACCGGTGCGACCGGCTACATCGGCGGACGCCTCGCGCCCCGGCTGCTGGCCGAGGGGCACTCCGTACGCTGCCTGGCCCGCACGGCCGGGCGGCTGCGCGACGTGCCGTGGGCGGCCGAGGCGGAGATCGTCGAGGGCGACCTGCGCCGGCCGGAGACGCTGCCGGCCGCGTTCGCCGGCGTGGAGGTGGCGTACTACCTGGTGCACTCGCTGGGCCAGCGCGGTTTCGAGGCGGCCGACCGGGAGGCGGCGACGAACTTCGCCGAGGCGGCGCGCGCCGCCGGCGTACGCCGGATCGTGTATCTCGGCGGGCCGGAGCCGGCGGAGCGCGACGGCCTGCCCTCGGCGCACCTGCGCTCCCGGGCGGAGGTCGCGCGGATCCTGCTGGACAGCGGGGTGCCGACGGCGGTGCTGCGCGCCGCCGTGATCATCGGGTCCGGCTCGGCCTCGTTCGAGATGCTGCGCTACCTGACCGAGCGGCTGCCGGCGATGGTCACCCCGCGCTGGGTGCGCAACCGGATCCAGCCGATCGCGGTCCGGGACGTGCTGCGTTACCTGGTCGGCTGCGCGCACCTGCCGGCCGACGTCAACCGGGCCTTCGACATCGGCGGCCCGGACGTGCTGACGTTCTCCGACATGATGCAGCGGTACGCCCGGGTGGCCGGACTGCGACCCCGGGTCATCCTGCCGGTCCGCCCGCTCACCCCGTCCCTGTCGTCGCACTGGGTCGGCCTGATCACGCCGGTGCCGAACGCGATCGCCCGGCCGCTGGTGGAGAGCCTGGTGCACGAGGCGGTGGCGCACGAGCACGACATCGCCGGGTACGTGCCGGACCCGCCGGGCGGGCTGACCGGCTTCGACCAGGCGGTCGAGCTGGCGCTCACAAAGGTGCGCGACGCGCAGGTGGAGACGCGCTGGTCGAACGCGAGCGGGCCGGACGCCCCCGCCGAGCCGCTGCCGTCGGACCCGCGCTGGTCGGGCGGCACCGCGTACACCGATGTGCGGCAGCGGACGGTGGACGCGCCGCCGACGGCGCTGTGGCGGGTCATCGAGGGCGTCGGCGGCGAGAACGGCTGGTACTCGTTCCCGCTCGCCTGGTCGGTGCGCGGCTGGATGGACCGGCTGGTCGGCGGCGTCGGGCTGCGCCGGGGCCGGCGCGACCCGCACCGGCTCCAGGTCGGCGAGGCGCTGGACTTCTGGCGGGTCGAGGAGATCGTCCCGGGTGAGCTGCTGCGGCTGCGCGCCGAGATGCGGTTGCCCGGCCGGGCCTGGCTGGAGATGCGCGCCGAGGCGGACGGCAACGGCGGCAGCCGCTACGTCCAGCGCGCCGTGTTCCTCCCGCGCGGGCTGCCCGGCCACCTCTACTGGGCCTCGGTGGCCCCGTTCCACGCCGTCGTCTTCGGCGGCATGGCCCGCAACATCGCCCGGGGCGCCGAACACCCGGCCGGTTAGGACGGAGAGCCGCTCGGCAGCGCGGGGCCGAGGAGCAGTCCCCCGTCGATGACGTACTCGGCGCCGGTGATGAAGGCGGCGTCCGGCGACGTGAGGAACAACAGCAGCGCGGTGACGTCGGCGGGCTGCCCGAGTCGCGGTACGGCGAATGGCTCGGGCGAGTAGAAGTCGGCGATCGGGGCGTCGCTGCCGGCCGCCGGCTCGGTGATGAACGGCGTGTCGACCACGCCGGGGTGGATCGCGTTGACGCGGATGTTGTCGCGGCCAAGCTCCAGCGCGGCGGTCCGGGTGAGCCCTCGTACCGCCCACTTGCCGGCGACGTAGGGCGCGTAGAAGGCGGTGCCGCCGAAGCCCATGGTGGAGCCGATGTTGACGATCGCTCCTCCGCCCGCGCGCCGCAGCGCCGGGGCAGCTGCCCTGATGCCGAGGAAGGTGCCGGTGAGGTTGACGTCGAGGATGCGCGCCCAGGTGGCCCGGTCGGTGGACTCGATGAGGGCCGGTGGGTTCTGCACCCCGGCGTTGTTGACCAGGATCGTGAGCGCGCCGAACGCCTTCTCGGTCTCCGCGACGGCGGCGGCCCACGACTCCTCCCGGGAGACGTCCAGGGAGACGAACCGTGCCCGGTGGCCCAGCTCGGCGGCGAGGCCGGCGCCCCGCTCGGCGTCGATCGCACCGATGACGACGTTTGCGCCTTCGGCGTGCAGGGCGCGAACGTGGCTGGCCCCCTGCCCGCCGGTGCCGCCGGTCACGAGAACTGTCTGATTGGCGAAGCGGGACATCGGATCCTCCGGTACGTGCGGTACGACAACCCGGGAAACGGGTGGTGAGTCAATTGACTCACCATTTCGAAGCTACGCCGCCGCACATGGTGAGTCAACCCACTCACCTCGCTACGATGGGCGCATGACCCCAGCGCCGTCGGCCTATCACCAGCGCGTGGCGGAGGAGAAGCGCGCGCTGATCGTGCAGGCCGCCACCGAGCTCTTCCTGGAGTTGGGCTACGACCGGGCCTCACTGGCACGCGTCGCCGCCGGCGCCGGCGTGTCGAAGGCGACGCTGTTCAAGCAGTTCCCGACGAAGGCGGCATTGTTCGACGCGATCGTCGTCGACTCGTGGGCCCGCAACGACGTCGCCGACGTGCCGCCCACCGGTGACCTGGCGGCCGGCTTGACGGTTCTCGGGCGGCACTACGCGACGCTGTTGAGCCGGCCGGAGATGACCGACCTGTTCCGCATCGTCATCGCCGAACTGCCGCGCTTCCCCGAACTGGCCAGAGCGCACTTCGCGCAGGGCAAACTGCCGTACTTCGAGTCCGTCCGGATCTACCTCTCGGCCGAACACGACGCGGGGGTCGCCGACGTCGCCGACCCGGAGATGGCCGCCACGCACTTCCTCGGGATGATCTCCAATTACCTGCTCTGGCCGCGCCTGGTCCTCCCGGACTGGACGGTCACCCCCGAGCGCACGGCAGCTGTCGTCGACGAAGCCGTCCGGACCATGGTCGCTCGGTACGGCAGGTCGACGAGCTGACTCTCAGTTGCCGGTGCGCGGGCTGGTGTGCTGGAAGGCCACGGCCTGGCCCGGCGGGACGAAGTCGCGTACCGGCTCGTCGCGCAGCGACCACGCCAGGATGCGGCCCACGGCGGCGATCTGCCGCTTCTGCACGCCACCACCGACCGCGTCCCGGGGATCGTCCGGGTTCGCGGCGATCGTCGCCACCGACAGCTGCGGGGTGAACGCCACGACCGTCTCGGTGGCGTTCCGCTCCGAGCTGCCGGTCTTGCCCGCCACCGGCCGGCGCAGGCCCGGGGCCAACTCCTCGGCCGTGCCGCCGTCGCAGCGCCGGTACATCGACTGGTCGCCGACCGGGCAGCGGCTGGCGTCGGCCGCCGCGCGGGCCACCTCGGTGTCCAGCACCTGCCGGCAGTCGGCGTTCCCGGCCGCGACCCTGCGGCCGGAGGGGTCGGTGATCGAGGTGACCGGCGTGGGCCGGCACCACGTGCCCTCGGCGGCCACCGCGGCGTACGCGCCGGCCAGGTCCAGCGGCGTGGTGGCGGAGACGCCGAGCGTGAACGGCCCCCAGCTCTTGGCACCCTCGCGGGCCATCCGGGCATCCGCCGGAGCGCGGAACACGATGCCCAGCCGCTGGGCCATCTCGACCACCCGGTCCGCGCCGACGCGCTCGGTCAGCCAGGCGAAGTACGTGTTCACCGAGCGCCCGAACGCGTCCCACATGTCCCGGTCGCCGTCCATCCAGGAGGCGTTGGCGTTCTCCGGGCACCACCGGCCGCCGCAGCTCGCCGGGCCGGCGCCGACCGGGTACTGCGTCACGTAGACGCGCGGGGCGTCGAACTCGGTGTCCAGCGGCAGCCCGGACTCCAGCGCGGCCAGCAGCGCGAACAGCTTGAACGTCGAGCCCGCCTGGTAGCCGGTGATGCCGCCACCGCCGGCCACGAGCTGGTTGACCGTGTTCGGGTAGTTCTGCTGCCCGTCCGGGTTGGCGGCCGCGCCGTAGGCGCGGTTCACCGCCATCGCCAGCACCCGGCCGGTACCCGGTTGCACCACGGCCGTCGGCGCCGCGCGGGCGATCGTCTCCGGGTAGATCTCCCGCACCTGCTCGCTCGCCTTGGCCTGCACGTCAGGGTCGAGCGAGGACACGATCTTCCAGCCGCCGCGGCGCAGTGTGCGCTGCCGTTCGTCGGCGGTCTCGCCGAACGCCGGCTGGGCGTTCCACCACTGCGTGAACCAGTCGCAGAAGAAGCCCCAGTCGTTGTGCTCGGCGGAGACCGCGGCGCAGTCGTTGGGGGTGGTGTTCGGCTTGAGGGCCAGTTCCGTCGCCTTCGCCGCCTCGGCGTCCGCCGCGCCGACCCGGCCGGTCTCCACCATCCGGTCCAGCACGTACGCCCGGCGCTGCCGGGCCGAGTCGGCGTCGCCGCTGATCGGGTCGTCGGCCGGGGAGCGGACCAGCCCGGCGAGCAGCGCGGCCTGGGCCAGCGTGAGCCGGTCCGGCGTGGTGGAGAAGTAGCGCTTGCTGGCGGCGGCGATCCCGTACGCCCCGGCGCCGAAGTACGCGATGTTCAGGTAGCGCCCGAGGATCTCGTCCTTGCCGACCTGCCGTTCCAGCGTCAGCGCGTACCGCATCTCGCGGATCTTGCGACCGACGGTGATCTCGGTGGCGGCGGCGCGCTGCTCCTCGGTCAGCCGGGGGTCACCGGCCAGCGCGTTGCGCACGTACTGCATGGTCAGCGTGGAGGCGCCCTGGCGGGTGCCCTCGCGGCGGTTGGCGGTGAACGCCCGCGCCACGCCGCGCACGTCCACGCCGTGGTGCTCGTAGAAGCGCACGTCCTCGGCGGCCACGATGGCGTCGCGCATCACCGGTGCCACCTCGCCGACCGGCACGTCCACCCGGTCCTCGACGTAGAACGAGGTGATCAGCGTCCGCCCGTCGCTCGCGTACAGGTTGGAGCGCTGCGCCGGCTGCGGCGTCCTGAGCGCCTCCGGCAGCGCCGTGTACGGCATCAGGTTCTTCACGCCCAGCCCGAAGACGAGCGCGGCCGGCAGTGCGGCGGCGGCCAGGGCCAGTCCGGCGAGCACGCCGGCCAGCACAACGGTGAACAGCTTGTCGAGATAGGCCCGGTTCATCAGCTCTCCCCGCAGGAGCCGGCCGTACGGACCCGTTCAGAATGGCCCGAATGTGCGCTTTGGCCGCCACCTTCCGAGAAAGGCGCAGAAAGTTCGCGAGGAAGGATGAATCTCAGGGCAACAGCGCGGCAGCCAGCGGCTGCACCGTCTCCTCGATCTCGTCCGCGACCCGGCTGAAGCACTGGTCGCCCCGGCCCCACGGGTCGTCCAGATCGTCTGTGGGCAGCGCGGAGGCGTTCTGCCGGGCCGCGTCGACGGCCGCGACGAGGGCGACACCGCGCGCGTGGACCGCGTCCGGCGTCGGCTCGGCCGGCGGCAGGGCGGCGCGGTCCAGCCCGCCGAGCAGGCGGCCGAACTCACCGAGGACGAACGTGCGCGCGGCGGCGTCCGGCCGCAACGCCACCACGTACTCCTGCTGGTCGGCCGTGGCGGTGAGCACCAGGTCGGCGGCGTCGATCAGATCGGAGCGCAGACGCCGGGCGGCGAACCCCTCGGTGTCGCCGCCGCGCGAGACCACCTGCCGGGCGGCGGGCGGGTTCATCTCCTCCCCCGCGTGCCAGCCGCCGGTGCCGGCGCTGTGGCTGTGCACCAGCGCGTCCGACCCGGCCGGGTCGACGTCGAGGCGGGCCAGCCGCTCGCGGACCGCGAGCAGCAGCAGCCGCTCGGCCATCGGCGACCGGCAGATGTTGCCCATGCAGACGTGCAGGACGGTGAAGGGCGGCACTCAGACCCCCCGCTCGTCGAGGATGTCCGGCACGACCTCCCGCAGCTTCGCCAGCGTCACCGCGCCCTCGCGCAGCACCCGCGGCACGTCGCCGGTCAGGTCGACGATGGTGCTCGGCACCGGGTCCACCGCCGGCCCGGCCTCCAGGTACGCCCGGACGCCGTAACCGAGCTGGTCGCGCGCCTCCTCGGCGGTGAGCGCGGCGGGCTGGCCGACCTTGTTCGCCGAGGCGACCGCCATCGGCCCGGTCTCGCGCAGCACCTCCAGCGCCACCGGGTGCAGCGGCATCCGCACCGCCACCGTGCCGCTGTTGTCGCCCAGGTCCCAGGCGAGGCTCGGCGAGTGCTCCACCACGATGGTCAGCGCGCCCGGCCAGAACGCCTCGACCAGGTCGCGGGCCGCGCCGGGCAGCGAGAAGACCAGGCCGTCGAGCGTGTGCCGGGAGCCGATGAGCACCGGGGGCGCCTGCCGGGCGCCACCCTTGGTGTCCGCCAGAGCCTTCACCGCGTACGGGGTGAAGGCGTCCGCCCCGACGCCGTAGACCGTGTCGGTCGGCAGGACGACGAGTTCCCCGTTCTTGACGGCCTCGATGGCAGCGGCGATGCCGCGGTCCCGGTCGGCGAGCGACCGACAGTCGTAGAGCATCACGAGGAGTCAGTCTGCCACGCCCGGCCGGGGTCGGGGTGGGTGCCGTCCGCCCGCCGGGACGCGCTCGCCCAGCGGGGCCGCCCGGCCAGGTCCCGGTGCTCCTCGACCCGGTCGTAGCGGCCGTCACCGCGCAGCAGCGCCGGCACCTCCTCCGCGTGCGTGTCGTCGTGCTCGACGCCGATCACGCCGCCCGGGCGCAGCAGCTCGGCGGCCCGGCGCACCACCGGGCGGATCACGTCCAGCCCGTCCGCGCCGCCGAACACCGCCTCGTCCGGATCGTGCCCGGCCACCTCCGGCGGCACGATCACCGACCTCGGCACGTACGGCGGGTTGCAGAGCAGCACGTCGACCCGCCCGGCCAGGCCGGCCAGCAGCTCCGGGTCGGTCACGTCGGCGGCCACCACCTCGACCGGCCGGTCCCCGGCGGCGGCCCGGTCCGCCGCGTTGCGACGCAGCCAGGCCAGCGCGGCCGGGGACCGCTCCACCGCCACCACCCGGGCCGCGGGCACCTCCTGCGCGACGGCGAGGGCGATCGCGCCGGAACCACTGCACAGGTCGACCACGAGCGGCGCGGCGTGCTCCCGGGCCCGCTCGACGCCCCAGCCGGCCAGCAGTTCGGTCTCCGGCCGGGGCACGAAGACACCCGGCCCGACCGCCAGCTCCAGGTGCCGGAAACCGGCCGAGCCGAGCAGGTGCTGCAACGGCTCCCGGGTCACCCGCCGCCCGACGAGGGCGTCCAGGCGGTCACGCTGCGCCGGGGTGAAGCCGTCGGCGAGCGCCAGCCGGCCACGCGGCACGTCGAGGACGTACGCGGCCAGCTGCTCGGCCTCGGCGCGGGGCGCCTCGACGCCGGCCGCCGCGAGCGCGCGCGCCACCCGGTTGATCACCAGCGAGGGGCGTTCGCGTTCTGTCCCTTCGGACGGGTGTTGCGGGAGTGCTGTCACGCAATAATCATGAGGCGTCGCGGCCCACCTCACGAACGGGTGCGTCCGGGCGCACACCGCAGGGAGGTCGCGAGTGGGCTGGCTCGACCAGGTCGAGGACCAGGTTGACGCTCTCCGACGCGCTCGGTCCCTCCAGGAAGCCAGCCGGTCCGCGGAGGCGTGCGCCCTGCTCGACCGCGTCATCCGCACCACGGCCGACCCGTACGCCCGCGCCGACGCGCTCGTGCAACGCCTGTCCGCGCTGATCAACCTCGGCCGGACCGCCGAGTTCACCAGGGCCGTCGAGGACGCCTCCGCCGCCGTACGCGACCTGGCCGAGCCCTACCTGCACGGGCACCTCAACGCGCTGGCCGCGCTCGCCGCCCACCACCAGGGCGCGCTCGACAGGTGCGTGACGCACCTGGTCCGGGCCGCCCGCGCGCTCGGCGCCGACGACACCCCCGACCGGGACACCGCCTGGGGCTGGCACGACCTGGCGATGGCGTACTCGTACCTCAGCTTCCACGGCCACGCGCTCGGCGCGATCGAGCGCGCCCGGGAGGTCGGGCTCAGCGTCGGCATCCCCGAGGAGACGTTCGCCGCGCCGGGCATCCGGCTGCGTAACGCGGTCGCGCTCGACCACAACGGCGACAGCGACGGCTGCCTGCGGGTGCTGCGCGACGTGGCCGGCGACCTGGCCCGGTTCCTGCGCGGCGGGCGGGCCGGCAACCTGCGCCCGAGCAGCCTGGCCGCGTACGGCTACGCCGCCGCCCGCCGGGCCGCGCTCGGCGACCGGGTGGAGTCCGCCGGGGACGCCGACCCGAACCGGCTGCTCGGCCACGGCGGGGACAGCGCCCGCGCCCGCGACCTGCGCCAGCTCGGTCAGGTCTGCCTGGCGGTGGCCGACGGCCGTCCGATCGAGGCGGTCACCCGGCTGGACTCGCTCCGGGTCTCCGCCGAGACGCTCGGCGCGGCCGAGGCGCCCCGGCTGCGCAGCGTGGCGCTGGCCCGGGCCGGTGACCACGCGGGCGCGCACCGGGCCGACCGGCACGCGTTCCGGCTGGCGGCACAGCGCAGCGACCGGCTGCGGGACGTCTACATCGACGGCATCGCCGCCCGGATCGACCACGAGGAGATGCGCCGCGAGGCGGCCCGGTACGAGGGCGAGGCGCTCACCGATCCGCTCACCGGCCTGCCCAACCGTCGCCGGCTGGAGCGCTACCTGGGCGCTGTGGTGTCCCGGGGCGAGCGGGTGGTGATCGGCGTCTGCGACCTCGACGGCTTCAAGGCGGTGAACACCCGCCACGGCCACCACTCGGGTGACCTCGTGCTGCAACGGGTGGCCGGGGTGATCAACCGGGTGATGCGGCGGGGCGACTTCGTGTCCCGCTACGGCGGCGACGAGTTCGTCGTGGTGCTGCCCGACACGGTCATGCCGGAGGCGGTCGAGGTGGCCCGCCGGATCGAGGCGGCCGTCCGCACCGAGGACTGGGAGTCCCTGGTGCCGGGCACGCCGGTCGGGGTGACCATCGGCTTCGCGGAGGTCGACGGCAGCACCACGGTGAGCGTCCGGGAGGCGCTCGGCGCCGCGTTCGAGCTGGCCGACCGGGAGATGCTGCGCGCCAAGGCCCGGTTGCGGGCGAGCTGAGCGGTAAGGAAGGGCCCCCTGTTAACGCCTCCGGTAGAGCAAGGGCCCCCGCTTAACACCCCGTGCGGTCAGCGGCGGGACAGCTCGGTCTCGCCGGCCAGCCGGGCCGCGCGGTCCGCCTCGGCCAGGGCGTCGAGCACCCCGTCCAGCTCGCCGGCCAGGGCCAGGTCCAGGTTGTACGCGGTGTAGCCGATGCGGTGGTCGGTGATCCGGTTCTGCGGGAAGTTGTAGGTGCGGATCCGCTCGGACCGGTCCACGGTGCGGACCTGCGCCTTGCGGGCGTCCGACGCCGCCGCGTCCGCCTGCTCCTGGGCGGCGGCGAGCAGCCGGGCGCGCAGGATGCGCATGGCCTGCTCCCGGTTCTGCAGCTGGGACTTCTCGTTCTGGCAGGAGACCACGATGCCGGTCGGCACGTGGGTGATGCGGACCGCCGAGTCGGTGGTGTTCACCGACTGCCCACCGGGGCCGGACGAGCGGAACACGTCGATGCGCAGCTCGTTCGGGTCGATGGTGACGTCCACGTCCTCCGCCTCGGGCAGCACCAGCACCCCGGCGGCGCTGGTGTGGATGCGGCCCTGCGACTCGGTGACCGGTACGCGCTGCACCCGGTGCACGCCGCCCTCCCACTTGAGCCGGGACCAGACGCCGTTGCCGCCCTCCGGCACGCCCTTGCTCTTGATCGCCAGCGAGACGTCCTTGACGCCGCCGAGGTCGGAGTCCTGCGCGTCGATCACCTCGGTGACCCAGCCGTGCCGCTCGGCATACCTGGTGTACATCCGCAGCAGGTCCCCGGCGAACAGCGCGGACTCCTCGCCGCCCTCACCGGCCTTGATCTCGACGATCACGTCCTTGGCGTCGTGCGGGTCGCGCGGGATGAGCAGTTCCGCGAGCCGTTCCTCAAGGGCCGGCAGGGAGGCGGCGATGGTGTCCGCCTCGGCGGCGAACGACGCGTCCTCGGCGGCCAGTTCCCGGGCGGCGGTCAGGTCGGCGCGGGCCTGCTCCAGCTCGCCGGCCGCCTTGTGCAGCGGAACCAGTTCGGCGTACCGACGGCCGACCCGCCGGGCGGTGCCCTGGTCGGCGTGGATGGCCGGGTCGGCCAGCCGCCGCTCCAGCTCGGCGTACTCGTCGAGGAGGGCGGCCAGGCGCTCACTGCTCATGCTGCGGGTGCTCCTTGGTGATGAAACCGGCGCAAACGGACGAACGCCCGTGCCCGGCAAAAGCCGGACACGGGCGTCGTCGACGGAGCTACTTGGCCTTCTTGGCCTGAACCTTGGCGTACTTCTGCTGGAACTTCGCGACCCGGCCGGCGGTGTCCAGCACGCGCTGCTTACCGGTGTAGAACGGGTGGCAGGCGCTGCAGGTCTCGACGCTGATGGCGCCGCCCTTGGCGGTGCTGCGGGTCGTGAAGGAGTTGCCGCAGGAGCAGCGGACCTCGGTGGTCGCGTACTCCGGGTGGATGTTGGGCTTCATGTCGCCTCGGTCCTTTCGTCGGTGGTCGCCGGGTCGCCGTCGGTGCTCCCCGCCGTCACGACGGGCTCGGGCGTGAACCGGAACCGGTGGCCGATTGACCAGTCTGCCACGGGCGTCTTCCACCCGGCACAGGAGGTCCGCCACCTCCAACGCCGGCCCACCCCTCAGCATTCCCACCCCCACCCCACCCACTCCCCCGGCCCACCCGCGCCCACCCACCACCCGCCCGCCCCGGGCCCCGCCCCGAGCCCGGCGATCATGAACTTAGCGGCACTTCCCGCCCCATTTGTCCTGACCACCTTCATGATCGGCGGAGCGGGAGCCGGGGCCGGGCGAGGGGGCGCGGACTGGGCGAGGGGTGCGGCCGGGGCTCCTCCCCCAGGATGAGGAGCCCCGGTCCGGTCAGGCCGCGGGGGCGCGAACAGCTGCGGCGGTGGTCACAGTCGCCTCGGCCTTCACGCCGTTCACCGTCACCGCCAGCAGGATCTGCGCGCCGGGACGCAGCGCGGTCAGCCGGCCGGTGGCCGGGTCGAACCAGGCGGCGTGCCACGGACGTATGCCGGCGACGCCCCCGATGTGCAGGCTCGGCGAGCCGGACCAGTCGGCGCTGACCGGCGCGGCCACCGGCACCTGCCGCCCGCTCGGCTGGGTGAGCGTGGCCGTGACGTCCACCGGCGAGCCCTGGCGCGCCTGCGCGGGCGCGGTCAGCGCGAGCCGGTCGACGTGCGCGTGCGTCTCCGCACTCACCCACGTCGGCCCCTCGGCCAGCGGGTCACGGCGGGCCCGCTCGGCCTCGCCGGGCGTCACCGGGTCCACCCCGAACTCGGTCCAGCCGGTGAACCCGCCGAGCGCGGCCGGGGTGGACGGGTCCTTGCCCGAGTTGCCGTTGATCACGTACGGCACGCCGTCCACCCGGTCGGCGTGGAACGTGCCGACGTGGCCGTTGACCATCAGCGCCCCCTTGCCGGTGCGGTGCTGGAAGTCGGCCAGCCACTGCTCCACGAGCGCCGCCTCCTTGCGGTCGCCGAGCTGGCTGGCCTTGGCCGGGCTGGGGTCGCGCGGCGGGTGGTGGAAGAACACCGCCACCGAACCCACCGAGCGGTCGGCGGCGGCCTGGTCGAGCGTCCGGCGCAGCAGTTCCACCTGGTCGAACCCGCCGCCGCGCAGCGACCCGGTGGCGGTGCTCAGCGTGAGGAACCGGGTGCCCCGGTGGTCGAAGACGCGCGAGGTGTCCCCGAAGACGCTGCGGAAGTTGTCGATCGGCGCGCCCATGATCTCGTGGTTGCCGGGCACGTAGTGGTACGGCACCTCGCCGCCCAGTTCCTCGTCCAGGATGCGCTTGGCCAGCGCGAAGTCCGCCGGGTAGGCGGTGTCCACGAAGTCGCCGTTGATGATCAGGAAGTCCGGCCGGGCGGCGCGGACCTCGCGCAGCGTACGGCGGGCCTGGGCGACCAGGTCGCTGTCCGGGTTCGCGGCGACGAACTGCGCGTCGGAGAGCACCGCGAAGCGCCAGGGCGCCCCGTCCACAGTGCCGTCACGCAGCACCACCCGATCGGTACGGTTCGGCTCCGGCGGCGCCTGCACGTCCGGCGGGACCCGGGCCACCAGGTCGTCGATCACCACCTCGCTGCGGTACTGCTTGGCCGGGTCGGTCTCGGCCACGTAGAACCGGCGCACCCGCACCGGGTACTGCACGCCCGGCGGTACGGCGAACTCGACGTACTTCCAGCCGGTCCAGTCCAGGTACGGGCCGCGCAGCACGAACTGGGTGTCCTGCGCGTCGTGCAGGTGCAGGCTCGGCCACTCGCCGGTGCCGTTCGCCTTGATCCACATCCCGAACGCCTGCGGCTGGCCGGGTACGTCGATCCAGGCGGGCGGGTCGGCGTACGCGGCCCGGGTGCCGGTGGACTGGCTGAAGTCGTACGACATCCGCAGCCCGCCACCGGTGTGCCCCTCGGCCGGGGTGACCGACCCGGACGCGCGGGCCTGGCTGAACTTCCACGACGCGGCGTCGTCGAAACCGGCCACCGGCACGTCGGTCAGCCCGACGGTCACCGGCAGGACCGTGCTGCGGTTGCCGACCCGGGCGGTGACCAGCGCCGAGCCGCTCGCGGCAAGCGCCTTGACGGACAGGTTGCCGTCGGCGGTGGGGGTGACGGAGAGCAGGTCGCTGTCGTACTCCAGCTTCAGGTCGGCCGGCTCGATCGGCGCGGTGTTGCCCTCGGCGTCGAAGCCGACCACGCCGAACAGGCCGGTGTCGCCGGCCCGGTCCAGGCCGACCCGGTCGACGGTGCCGTCGATGCGCGCAAGCGGGCCGAGCACCGTCAGCTCGATGGTGCCCCGGGCGCGTCCCCGGGTGGCCGTGACGGTGCTGCGGCCGGGGACGGCGGCCCGGAACACGCCGTCGCCGTCCACCCGGCCGTGGGTGGCGTGCCAGCGCGGCTCGCCGGCGGCCGGGCCGTACGTCTCGTCGTATCCGGCGGCGGTGAGCCGGCGGGTGAGGCCGGGGAAGACCCGGTCCGGCCGGCCGCCGCGCACCGGCGCGACACCGGGTGCGGCGGTCGGGTCGCTGGCGGTCTCCAGCCAGTAGCCGGTGAGCCGGCCGCTGCCCTTCGGCGCGTAGACGGCGAGCCCGTTCGGCACCGGCCGCTCGCTGCCGTCGGACGGGCTGTTCTCCACCTGGACCGTGGCCGCGCCCGGCTCCCGGGCGAGCAGCGTGGACGAGCCGCCGCCGTCGAGGTTGAGCGCGTTCGCGGCGCCCAGCTCGGCCATCATGCGGCCCATCTCGGTCTGGGTGACGCCCCGGCTGTCCACCTGGCGCCCGTCCACCGTCAGCATGATCATCTTGCGCCCGTCGGCGGAGAAGCCGACTGCGGTGCGCGGGGCCAGCGACTCGTCGGCGATGTTCTGCACCACGCCGTCACGGACCAGCACGTTGCCGCCGCCGACGGCGGCGCGCAGGTCACCGCCGTCGGCGGCGCGCGGTCGCCAGGTCAGGTCCACCGCGTCGCCGGGACGCAGCGCGGCGAGCGCGTCGGCGCCGGCCTCGCGGCCGAGCAGCACGGTGCTGCCGGCCGGGATCGGCCCCTCGCCCGCCGTGGTGGCCACGTTCGCCACCCGGCCGCCGGTCACCGTCACCTCGACCGTGCGGGCCGCGCCCTCCACGGCCCGCCTGCGGGTGTACGACCCCCAGAGCGGCGTGAACACGCCCACGCCGTCGCGCTGCACCATGTTGTTGAACTGGGTCAGCGGCACCGGCCCGGCGGGCAGCGTGGCGGCGCCCTCGAAGCCGACCTGGACGACCCGGCCGATGCCCTGAGCGCTGATCCCGACCGCGTTCGGGTGCCCGGCGACCGGCGACTGCACCAGCTCGCCGGAGCGGACGCCGACGCCCTGGGCGGCACCGGAGTTGTTGATGTCGAAGAAGTCGCCGTTCACCGCCGCGACGGCACGGGAGCGGTCCACCGCGGCGCGCAGCGGCTCGTCCTTGGTGACCTCGCCGGAGTTGACGTAGTCGACGGTGAGCCCGCCGGCCAGGTCGGCGGTGAGGGCGTCGGCGCGCAGCCAGCCGGCCGCGTCGTACCTGTCGAAGGAGGTCAGGTCGAGGCCGGGCGCGACCGGCCGGGTGGTCTTGGCGGTCTCCAGGCCGCCGGCCGGTTCCACACCGGCGAGCGCGACGGCGGAGTCAGGGCGGGACGAGGCGCGCGGCGCGTCCTCGGCGGCGGTGGCGGCCGGCGGTGCGGCAGCCGGCGGCCCGGCGGCCGTGGCGGCGGACGGCGCCGGCGTGGTGATCGTCAGCAACGGCGTCAGCAGCAGGACGCCGGCGAGGCGGGCGGGTCGACTGCGGGTTCGCATGGACGACAGTCAACCCGACGGTGAACAGAAGTTTCAATACCTAACGGCTTAACCGTAGAAAAACTTCACGGGCGGGCCGCCCGGTACGCGACGAGGGGCACGGCCGCGTTCGGCCGTGCCCCTCGTGCGTCGGATCGTCAGCTCACTCGCCCGGAGTGGACTTCGCGATCTGCATCAGGAACTCGATGTTGGTGCGGGACTGCTTGAGCCGGTCCAGCAGGAGGTCGAGCGCCGCCTGCGAGTCCAGCGAGTGCAGCACCTTGCGGAGCTTGTGGATGATTGCCAGCTCCTCCGGCGCGAGCAGGACCTCCTCCTTACGCGTGCCGGAGGGGTTGATGTCGATCGCCGGGAAGACCCGCTTGTCGGCGATCTTCCGGTCCAGCTTCAGCTCGGCGTTACCCGTGCCCTTGAACTCCTCGAAGATGACCGTGTCCGCCATGGACCCGGTCTCCACCAGCGCGGTGGCGAGAATGGTCAGCGAACCGCCGTTCTCGATGTTGCGCGCCGCGCCGAGGAAGCGCTTCGGCGGGTAGAGCGCGGTGGAGTCGATACCACCCGACATGATCCGGCCGCTGGCCGGCGCCGCCAGGTTGTACGACCGCCCGAGCCGGGTCACCGAGTCGAGCAGCACGACCACGTCGTGTCCCAGCTCGACCAGGCGCTTCGCCCGCTCGATCGCCAGCTCCGCGACGGTGGTGTGGTCCTGCGGCGGACGGTCGAACGTGGCCGCGATGACCTCGCCCTTCACCGACCGCTGCATGTCGGTGACCTCTTCCGGCCGCTCGTCGACGAGCACCACCATCAGGTGGCACTCCGGGTTGTTGCGGGTGATCGCGTTCGCGATCGCCTGCAGCACCATCGTCTTACCGGCCTTCGGCGGCGACACGATGAGCGCCCGCTGGCCCTTGCCGATCGGCATGACCAGGTCGATCACCCGGGTGGTGAGGATGTGCGGCTCGGTCTCCAGCCGCAGGCGCTCCTGCGGGTAGAGCGGCGTGAGCTTGTAGAACTCCGGCCGGCGCTTCGCCTCGTCCGGCTCCATCCCGTTGATGGTGTCCAGCCGGACCAGCGGGTTGTACTTGTCGCGCCGCTGCTCGCCGTCCCGCGCGGCCCGCACGGCGCCGGTGATCGCGTCACCGCGGCGCAGGCCGTACTTCTTGATCTGGGACATCGAGACGTACACGTCGTTCGGGCCGGCGAGGTAGCCGGTGGTCCGGACGAAGGCGTAGTTGTCGAGCACGTCGATGATGCCGGCCACCGGGACGAGCACGTCGTCCTCGCCGACCTGCGGCTCGCGGCCGCCACTGCCACCGCCGTCGCCCTCGCCCCGCTCGCCACGGCCGCGACGACGGTCCCGGAACCGGCTGCGCCGGCCCCGCCGGCCGCCGCCCTCGTCGTCGTCGCCGTCGTTGTCCCGCTCGGCGCGCTGACCCCGGTCGTTGCGGTCACCCCGGTCGTTGCGGTCGCCACGGTCGTTGCGGTCGCCACGGTCGTTACGGTCACCGCCGCGCTCGTTACGGTCGCCGCCGCGCTCGGCCCGCTCGGCCCGCTCGCCACGGTCGCCCCGCTCGTTGCGGTCGCCACGCTCGGCCCGCTCACCACGGTCACCACGGTCGTTGCGCTCGCCGCGCTCGGCCCGGTCACCGCCACGCTCGCCACGGTCGGCCCGCTCGCCGCCACGCTCGGCACGCTCACGGCCCCGGCCCTCGTTACGCTCACCGCGCTCGGCCCGGTCACCGCCACGCTCGGCCCGCTCGCCGGTCTCGGCGGGCGCCTCGTCGGCGCGCGTCGTCTCGGCCGGCCGCGCCTCGGCCACCGGCGCCTCGGCCGGTCGCGCCTCGGTGGTCGCGGCGGCAGCCCGGCTGCGGCGACCACGGGTACGACCCTCGGTCACCTCGGCGGCCGGCGCCTGCTCGGCGGGGCGTGCCTCGGCCCGCTCCTCACGGACCTCCGCGTGCACCTCCTCACGGGCGGGAGCGGCAGCCGCCGCCACCTCGGCTCGCGGTCGAGGGGTTCCGGCCGCGGCGCCGCCCTGCTGCCGCTCGGTGATCGCACTGATCAGCTCGCCCTTGCGCATGCGAGCGGTACCAGAGATGCCGAGCGACGCGGCCAGGCTCTGCAGCTCCGGCAGCAGCATCGCCGACAGACCGGTGCCGCTACGCCGGCGGCGCGTGGGGGCGGCGGTGGTGGCATCGCCAGCGACGTTGGAAACATCCGACGTCACGTCGGTGGTGTCGCTCAATGGATTCCTTCCCTCGATAGGCCGGGCTGCCCGGAGTCGTGGAACCAGGTGGCCGGGCGGCCTCGGTGCACCCGCCTCGCATGACGCGTCGCGGGAGTCTGTGACACAGCAGCCGGTGGTTTCCCGACTCACCACCGTCGGTGAGCAGGTCTCGCCGTCTGCGGCGACCTTGGAAACTGCGGCGCGGCGTGGGCCTTGAGCAGGGGTGACGGGCTACCGCCGAGAGCTTCGGGGGTGCGCCGAACCGCAGGAAGATCGCATGCTTCGCGGCTGTGCTAGGTCTAGAGCGTAATCGCCTCGTCCGACCTGCGGCAACAGGGCCCCGCTCGGCGTGTCAAAGTCTACCCCGGATGACCCGGGCACCGCTGACATCTATCGGCAACTCCCAGCGCCGCCAGTCTGTTCCCGCCTGGAAGTCCGCTGAGACCCGGGAGAGCGCCAGCACGGTCGGACCCGCCCCGCTGACCACAGCCGCCACACCCGCCGCACGCAGCGCGGCGACGAGTGCCGCCGTGGCGGGCATGCCCGGGGCCCGCTGGTCCTGGTGCAGCCGGTCGACGGTGGCGGGAAGCAGCAGCGCGGGGTCGGCGGTGAGCGCGTGCACCAGCAGGGCCGCCCGGCCGGCGTTCGAGGCCGCGTCGGCGTGCGGCACGGTGGCCGGGAGCGCCGCCCGGGCCACCGAGGTCAGGCCCCGCTCGGCGGGCACGAACACCGTCGGGCGCACGGCCGCCGCCACCGGCAGCGACACCGCCCGCGCCCCGCCCGGTTCCGTCCAGGCGATCGTGAAGCCGCCGAGCAGGCAGGGCGCGACATTGTCCGGATGCCCCTCCAGCTCGGCCGCCAGCCGCAGCGCGGCGTCGTCGTCCATCCGCCGCTCGCCGCCTGCAACCAGCGCGCGGGCCGCCAGCACCCCGGCCACGATCGCCGCCGACGACGAGCCGAGCCCGCGGGCCTGCGGGATGCGGTTGACGCACTCCAGCGCCAGGCCGGCCGGCTGCGCGCCGAGCGCGTCGAAGGTGGCCCGCATGGCGGTGACGATCAGGTGCCGCTCGTCCGACGGCAGCTCGCCGGCGCCCTCGCCGGTGACCGACACCCGTACGCCGCCGTCCGTCACCTCGGCCGTGACGTCGTCGTGGCGGCCGAGGGCCAGCCCGAGCGCGTCGAAGCCGGGGCCCAGGTTGGCGCTGGTCGCGGGCACCCGGACCCGTACCGGGCCGGGGATGAATGTGGTCGGCACCGGCTCATGCTAGGACGTACGGCGGACAAGCCGTCCGTACCGCCCGGAGCGTGAGACCGACGTGTCATCCCGCCCGGTCCGGCACCGGCACGTCGACCGGGTCGGTGAGCGAGAGCCGCCGGGTGGCGAACCGCCAGCCGATCGCGTACAGGACTGTGACCAGGCCACAGCCGGCGAGCACGGTGCGCTCGTCCACCCGGTCCACGACGAGCGCCACCACCAGCTGGCTCACCGCGATGGCGAGCGTCGCCAGCATCATGTCGGTGGCGAAGACCCGGCCGCGCAGCCGGTCCGGCACCTCGCCCTGCAACGCGTAGTTGGACAGCACCCAGTTGCTGCCGCCGCCCAGGTGGGCCAGGAAGACCAGGACCAGCACCAGCGGGAACCAGGTCACCACTGAGGCGCCCAGGTAGGCCAGGCCGTACATCGACATGGACAGTGCCAGGCCGGTGAGCAGCCAGGCCCGGTTGCTCAGCACCCGGCGCATCATGATCGGGCCGACCAGGGCCCCGGCGCCACGGGCGGCGAAGAGCAGGCCGGCGCCGACCGCGCCGACCCCGTACACCCCGGCGAGCAGCGGGAAGACGGTGAGCACGCCGTTGCCCAGGCCGACCGCCGACTTGACGGTCACCAGCGCCAGCACGCGCGGACGGTGGGCGATGTAGCGCAGCGCCTCCCGGATCGCCGCCCAGGTGCGCGGCACCGCCGCCGCCGGGTCGCGCGGCGCCTGCAACGGCCGGCGGATCAGCGCGGCCAGGCCCGCGGCGGCGACCAGGCCGACCGCCGCCACCCAGAAGCTGGCGTACGGCCCGGCGGCGGCGCTCAGGATGCCGCCGAGCGAGGCGCCGACCACCGTCATCGTGCCCCACGCCGAACCGGCGACCGCGTTGCCCGCCGCCAGGTCCTCCGGGTCGACCACGTTCGGCAGCGCCGCCTGGGCCGCGGGCGAGTAGAACGCCTTCGCCACCGCCACCAGCGCGATCGCCGCCAGCGCCAGCCAGGCCGTGCCGGCGCCGCGCACGCCGAGCAGCAGCAGCACACCGGCGAGCGCGCCCACGTTCGCCACCATCATCACCGTGCGGCGGTCGAACCGGTCGGCGACGGTCCCGGCGTACGGGAGCAGCAACGCCGTCGTGCCGGTGTCCACCGCCAGCACCAGCGCGCCCCAGACGCCGCTGCCGGTCAGGTCGGGCAGCAGCACCAGCAGCGGCACCATGACGAACCAGTCCGCGCCGAAGACCACCAGCTGGGCGAGGAACAGGTGGCGGAAGTCGCGATTGCGGACGACTACCGAGAGGGTCGGCGACACGCGGGCACCCTACCGGGCCGCCCCGGTCGCGGCAGCTCGGCGAAGAAGCTCGGAGACCGTGACGAACGTGTATCCCCTGGCCCGCAGCCCGCCGATCATGTCGGGCAGGCCGCGCAGCGCCACCAGCCGCGAGTCGACGCCCACGTCGTGGGCGAGCAGGATCGTGCCGGGGCGCATGTCGGCGACGATCCGCCGGGCGTGCCCGGCCGGGTCGTGCGGGAAGTCGCCCTCGACCATCTGGAGCGTCCAGAGCACCACGCGGTAGCCCAGCCGGGCCGACGCGTACAGCACCGAACCGCCCAGGTGCCCCCAGGGCGGGCGGAGCAGCCGGGGCGCCGAACCGGTGGCCGCGGTGATCGCGTCGTGGCTGCGGCGCAGGTCGTCGTAGACGGTGGCGGCGTCCATCCGGGCCAGGTCGCGGTGCGCCCAACTGTGGTTGCCGACCTCGTGCGCGTCCATCCGGCCCCGCAGCAGCGCGGCGTGCTCGCGGGCCCGCTCACCGACCAGGAAGAAGGTGGCCGGCACCCGGTGCTCGGCCAGCGTGTCGAGCACCATCGGGGTCCACTGTGGGCGCGGGCCGTCGTCGAAGGTGAGCGCCACCAGGAGCTCCTCGGTGCGTACGCCCCACACGACCTGCACCGCGCCGGCGCCGACGTCCTGGTGGCGGCTGCCGAGCGTGGCACTCGCGGGCCCGCCCCCGATCGGAAGCCGGCGGTCGGCCACCCAGGTGCTCTCGACGGTCGCGGCGGAGCCGACCGCGGCACCCCCGATCAGCAGCGCGAAGCCGCGCAGCACGCTGCGCCGATCCCGCCGGCCCGCGCCCCCCGCCATCACGCCCCCGAACCGAAAGTGTGCAACAGCTCACTGAGCGTACCGCTGGATGTCGCTCTGGTGTGTCCCGCGCACCGAGGCGCCGGGAGGGGCCCACGGGCCCCTCCCGGCGCCGTTACTCGGTGGGCGGAAGCGGCGAGCGGCGGCTCTTGGGCAGGCGCAGCACCTCGAACTGATCAGTGCCGTCGACAAGCGCGCCCGACGGGCGGGCCGGCGGCGGCGCGACCTCGGCCCGTTCCCCGGACCGTTCCGCGGCCCCGCCGGCCGGCACCGGCACCGGGTCCGGCTGCGGCTGCGGCTGCGGCTCGACCGGCTCGGCAACGCCCCGCCGGCGGTTCCGGAACGAGCCCTTCGTGTGCTCGACCATGGTGTAGAGCGTCGGCACCAGCACCAGCGTCAGCAGCGTCGAGCTGAGCAGGCCGCCGATCACCACGATCGCGAGCGGCTTGGAGATGAAGCCGCCCTCACCGGTCAGGCCGAGCGCCATCGGCAGCAACGCGAAGATGGTGGCCACCGCGGTCATCAGGATCGGCCGCAACCGGCGCCGGCCGCCCTCGACCACCGCCTCGGTCACGCCCATGCCCTGTGCCCGGTACTGGTTGATCAGGTCCAGCAGCACGATCGCGTTCGTCACCACGATGCCGACGAGCATGAGCACGCCGATCAGCGCCGGCACGCCCAGCGGTGTGCCGGTGACCAGCAGCAGCCCGATCGCGCCGGTAGCGGCGAACGGCACCGAGATCAGCAGGATCAGCGCCTGGGTCAGGCTGCGGAACGTGGCCACCATGATCAGGAAGACGATCGCGATGGCGGCCAGCACCGCGAGACCGAGGTCCGCGAACGCGTCGGCCTGGTCGGCGCTGACACCGCCGATCACGTACGTGGCACCCGGCACGTCCAGCGCGTCCAGCCGCTTCTGCAGCTCCTGCGTGGTGGCGCCGAGGTTCGAGCCGGTCGCCGTGCCGGTGACCGAGACGCTGCGCTCCCCGTCGATCCGGGTCACCTGCTGCGGGCCGTCGACCTGGTTGACGTCGGCGATCGCGTCCAGCGGCACCGCGCCGACCCGCAGCGCCCGCAGTTCCTCGACGGTGAGCGGCGGCCGGGCGCCGCTGCTCAGCACCACGGTCTGCGTCGAGCCGTCCAGCGTCACCTGCCCGAGCGGCGCCCCCCGGTACGTCTGCGCGACGAGCTGCCCCACCGCCGCCTCGGTGAGACCCGCGCGGGCCGCGGCGACCCGGTCCACAGTCACCTCGACGCGCGGCACCTGGGTGGCCAGGCTGGTGGTCACGTCCTCCACGCCCGGCGTGCCGGCCAGCGCGCCCCGCGCCGCCTCGGCCGCCCGGGCCAGCGTCTCCTGGTCGGCGGCCTGCACCACCACCTCGACCTGGTTGGCGGAGGCGTTCTGCCCGCCGCCGAACGTCAACTCGCCCACCTCCGGGCCGAGCGCGTCGAACTCCTTGCGCAGGGCCTGCCGTACCGTCGCGGCGTCGGTGTCGTCGGACAGCGACAGCGACCAGGTGGCCCGGTCGCTGCCGCCGCCGGCGAACGGGTTGTCCCCACCACCGGCGCTGACCTGGTAGGTCTCCACCCCCGAGGTACGCCGCAGCACCTCCTCGACCCGCGCGGCGGCCCGGTCGGTGCCGGCGAGCGAGGTGCCGGCCGGCATCTCCTGCCGGATGGCGAGCGTGTCCTGGCCGGAGTCGTCCAGGAAGTTCGTCTCCAGCTTCTGCGCCAGGCCGAACGTGCCCAGCAGCACGAGCAGGCCGAGACCGACGGTGGCCCAGCGGGTCTTCCGCGAGCGGGTCGCGAAGTCGATCACCGGCAGGTACGCCCGCTGCAACGGGTTGCGCAGCTCCTTCTCCTCGGCGGCCCGCCGGGCGGCGGCGTCGTCGGCACCGCCGCGCGGGCGCAGGAACCAGTACGCCAGCACCGGGATGACGGTCAGCGACACCAGCAGCGAGGCGAGCAGCGCCACCGTCACGGTGATCGCGAACGGGGCGAACAACTGCCCGACGAAGCCGCCCACCAGAGCGATCGGCGCGAACACGGCGACGGTGGTGAGCGTGGACGCGGTCACCGCGCCGGCCACCTCGCGGACCGCGGTCAGGATGGCGTCCCGCTTCGGTTCGCCGTACTCCAGATGGCGTTTGATGTTCTCCAGCACCACGATGGAGTCGTCCACCACCCGCCCGACCGCGATGGTCAGCGCGCCGAGGGTGAGCAGGTTCAGCGAGTAGTCGCCGGACCAGAGCACGATCAGCGCGACCAGCACGGACAGCGGGATGGACACCGCGGTGACCACCGTGGAGCGCACCGACAGCAGGAACACCAGGATCACCACGACGGCCATGACCAGGCCCAGCAGGCCCTCGGTGGTCAGGCTCTCGATGGACCGCTCGACGAACGGGGCCTGGTCGAAGACCACTGTCAGCTCCGCGCCCGCGGCGTCACCCAGCTCGTCCAGCCGGTCCCGCACGTCGTGCGAGATCTCCACCGCGTTGCCGTCCGGAGCGGCGGTCACCGCGATACCCAGGCTGGGCTTGCCGTTGGTACGGGTCAGCGAGGTGGCCGGGGCGAGCTGCTGCTCCACCGCCGCCACGTCGCCGAGGCGTACCGGGGCGGCGGGAGCGGTGGTCAGCACGATGCCGCGCAGGTCGTCGAGCGTACGGATGGGGGTGCCGACCTGGACCGGCAGCGACCGGTCGCCGTCGGCGAGCGCGCCCGCCGGCACCGCCACGCCGTTGCTCTTGAGCGCCGAGGCGATGGCGGTCGGCGCCACCTTGGCGGCGGCCAGCTTCGCCGGGTCCGGCGTGATCGTCACGACCTGGTCCCGGGCGCCGGTGACGTCCACCGAGCGGACCCCGTCCAGCGCCTCCAGCTCCGGCACGACCGCGTTGCGCAGCTTCTCCGCCAGCGCCCGCTCGTCGCCGTCGCCGGTCGCGGCGACCACCAGGGCGGGCAGGTCGTCGGTGCTACCGGCGATCACCTGCGGGTCGACGCCCTCGGGGAGCTGGGAGTCGACCCGGTTGAGCGCGGTCTCCATCTTGTTCACGACGTCGTCCAGGTCGGTACCGAACTCGTACTGCACCTGGACCGTGACCGCGCCCTCGCGCGAGGTGGAGGTGACCTTGTCCAGGCCGGGGATGCCCTGGAGGCTGTTCTCGATCGGCTCGGCGACCTGGGATTCCACGATCTCCGGCGCGGCGCCCGGGTACGTCGCCACGATGAACGCGGCGGGAAACTCCAGCGACGGCAGGAGCTGCTGCTTCAGCGACGGCACGGCGAACAGGCCGAAGGCCGTGGTCACCAACGCGACGAGGGCGATCAGGCCCCGGTTGGCGAGGCTGAATCTGGCGAGCAGCGACATCGGCGTTACTCACTCCTGAGAGGTGTCCGGCGGGGGGTGTCTGAGTCTGCCGCACGCCCCGGCACTCCCGGCATCCGCCCCGGCCGATGACACTCCCGCCGGCGCCGCCCGCCGACGCCTCGCCCTCAGACCAGGTCGAGGGAACGCGCGGCGGCCAGCGCGTCGTTGGCGATGGTCACCGGCGCCGGCGCGGTGGAGATCGCCCACTCCGGGTCCTTCAGGCCGTGCCCGGTGACCGTGCAGACCACCCGCGACCCGGCCGGCACCCGCCCGGCAGCGGCCTGCTGGAGCAGACCGGCGACGCTGGCCGCGCTGCCCAGCTCGACGAAGACGCCCACCTCGCGGGCCAGCAGCCGGTACGCCGACAGGATCTCCCGGTCGGTGACCGCCGAGATCAGGCCGTCCGAGGCGTCCCGCGCGTCGAGGGCCTTCGTCCAGCTCGCCGGGTTGCCGATCCGGATGGCGGTGGCGATGGTCGACGGCTCCGGCACCACCTGCCCGGTGACGATCGGCGCGGCGCCGGCCGCCTGGAAGCCGTACATCCGGGGGGCCTTCGTGGCGTTGCCGTCGCGCAGGTCCTCGGAGTAGCCCATCCAGTACGCGGTGATGTTGCCGGCGTTGCCGACCGGCAGGCAGTGGATGTCGGGCGCGTCGCCGAGCGCCTCGACGATCTCGAAGGCGGCGGTCTTCTGGCCGTGCAGCCGGTCGATGTTGACGGAGTTGACCAGCGCGACCGGGTAGTCCTGGGCGAGCTTGCCGGCGAGCCCGAGACAGTCGTCGAAGTTGCCCTGCACCTGGAGCAGCTTCGCGCCGTGCACGAGCGCCTGGGCCAGCTTGCCCAGCGCGATCTTGCCCTGCGGCACCAGCACCGCGCAGGTGATCCCGGCCCGGGCCGCGTACGCGGCGGCGGAGGCGCTGGTGTTGCCGGTGGAGGCGCAGATGATCGCCTTGTCACCGGCCTCGACGGCCTTGGAGACCGCCACAGTCATGCCCCGGTCCTTGAACGAGCCGGTCGGGTTGGCGCCCTCGACCTTGAGCCACACGTCCGCGCCGACCCGGGCGGAGAGCACCGGCGCCGGCAGCAGCGGCGTGTCGCCCTCGTGCAGGGTGACGACGGGAGTCGCCTCGGTGACCGGCAGCCGATCCCGGTACGCCTCGATCAGTCCCCGCCACATGTCGTGCTCCTCGCCTCTGTCGCCCCGCTCCGGGGCCTGCCACCAGCGTGACCCAGCCGGCTCGGCCGGTCACCGGCACACCCTGACCTAACCATCAGGCGGGACGCGTGGGTTACGCGCCGCCCTCCACCCGCAACACACTCGTCACCGACCTGACGATGTCGAGTCCGCGCAGCTCACGCACGGTGGCCGCGAGCGCGGCGTCGGGCGCGACATGGGTGACGATAACCAGCTCCGCGTCGCCGCCGGCCGGCCCCTGACGAACGGTGGCGATGGACACCTCGTGCCGGGCGAAGACGCCGGCCACCCCGGCCAGCACGCCCGGACGGTCGGCCACGTCGAGGCTGATGTGGTAGCGGGTGAGCGCCTCCCCCATCGGCCGCACCGGCAGGTCCGCGTACGCCGACTCGCTCGCCGCGCGCACCCCGGCGAGGCGGTTGCGGGCCACCGCCACCACGTCGCCGAGCACCGCGCTGGCGGTGGGCGCGCCACCGGCGCCCCGGCCGTAGAACATGAGCTGCCCGGCGGCGTCGGCCTCGACGAAGACCGCGTTGAACGCGTCCCCGACGCTGGCGAGCGGATGGGTCAGCGGGATCATCGCCGGGTGCACCCGGACGTTCACGGTCTCCCGGCCCCCGGGGTCGACGCCCCGGGCCGCGATGCAGAGCAGCTTGATCGTGCAGCCCATGGCCTTGGCGCTGGCCACGTCGGCGGCGGTCACCTCGGTGATGCCCTCGCGGTGCACGTCGGCGGCGGTCACCCGGGTGTGGAACGCCAGCGAGGCGAGGATGGCCGCCTTGGCGGCGGCGTCGAAGCCCTCCACGTCGGCCGTCGGGTCGGCCTCGGCGTACCCCAGCTCGGTGGCCTCCTCCAGCGCCTCGGCGAACCCGGCGCCGGTGGCGTCCATGGCGGAGAGGATGAAGTTCGTGGTGCCGTTCACGATGCCGGTGACCCGCGTGATCCGGTCGCCGTGCAGCGACTCGCGCAGCGGGCGCAGCAGCGGGATGGCCCCGGCGACGCTCGCCTCGTAGTAGAGGTCGGCGCCACCCTCGGCGGCGGCGTCGTGCAGTGACGCGCCGTCCTCGGCGAGCAGCGCCTTGTTGGCGGTGACCACGCTCTTGCCCGCGCGCAGCGCCTCGACCAGCCAGCCCCGGGCCGGCTCGATGCCGCCGACCACCTCGACCACGACGTCCACGTCGTCGCGCTTGATCAGCCCGAGCGCGTCGGTGGTGAACAGCGCCGGGTCGACCGGCAGGTCGCCGCGGTCACGGCCGATCCGGCGTACGGCGATCCCGACGATCTCCAGCGGGGCGCCGATCCGGGCGGCGAGGTCTTCCGACTGCTCGTGCAGCAGCCGGACCACGTCGCTGCCGACAGTGCCGCAGCCGAGCAGCGCCAAGCGAACCGGTGAGGTCATCCCACATCCAATGCCAGCAGGTCGTCTTCGGTCTCCCGGCGGACGATCAGCCGCGCCCGACCTTCGCGGACGGCGACGACCGGCGGCCGCGGGACATGGTTGTAGTTGCTCGCCATGCTCCGGCAGTAGGCCCCGGTGCCGGGCACCGCGACAAGATCTCCGGGCTGCACGTCAGCGGGCAGGAATTCATCCTTCACCACGATGTCCCCGGACTCACAATGCTTTCCCACCACGCGGGCGAGTATCGGCTGCGCGGCCGACGTGCGGTTCGCCACGGTGGCCGAGTACGAGGCGTCGTACAGGGCGGTACGGATGTTGTCGCTCATCCCCCCGTCCACGCTGACATAAGCACGACCAGCCACCGCGTCACCGCCAGTGCCCAGCGGCACGGACTTGACGGTCCCGACCTCATAGAGCGTGAACACGGCCGGACCGACGATCGCGCGGCCCGGCTCGATGGACAGGTGCGGCACGGCCAGGTTCTCCGCCGCGCACTCCCCGTCGACGATCTTGCGGAGCCGCTTCGCCAGCTCGTGCGGCGAGGCCGGGTCGTCCTGGGTGGTGTACGCGATGCCGAAGCCGCCGCCCAGGTCCAGCTCGGGCAGCTCCACGCCGCGCGCGTCGCGGATCTGCGCTTGGAGGGCGAGCACCCGGCGGGCGGACACCTCGAAGCCGCTGGCGTCGAAGATCTGCGAGCCGATGTGCGAGTGCAGCCCGCGCAGCTCCAGCACGTCCTCGTCGAGGATCTTGAAGGCGGCCGCCGCGGCTGCGCCGCCCGCCAGCGAGAACCCGAACTTCTGGTCCTCGTGCGCGGTGGCGATGAACTCGTGGGTGTGCGCCTCCACGCCGACGGTGACCCGGATCAGCACCATCGGGCGTACCCCGCGCTCGCGGGCCAGCTCGGAGAGCCGGTCGATCTCGGTGAACGAGTCGACGATGATCCGGCCCACGCCGGCGTCCACCGCCCGGGTCAGCTCCGCCACCGACTTGTTGTTGCCGTGGAAGCCGATCCGCGCAGGCTCCATCCCGGCCGACAGCGCGGTGGCCAGCTCACCGCCGGTGCAGACGTCGAGGAACAGGCCCTCCTCGGCGATCATCCGGACCACGGCGCGGCACAGGAACGCCTTGCCGGCGTAGTAGACGTCCGCGTCCGGGAAGGCCGCCCGGAACTCCCGGCAGCGCTCGCGCAGGTCGTCCTCGTCGAGCACGTACGCCGGGGTGCCGTACTCGGCGGCCAGGTCGCCGGCGTCCACGCCCGCGACCGTCAGCGCGCCGCCGGGGCCCCGCGCCACGTTGCGCGGCCACAGGTGCGGCACCAGGGCGTTGACGTCGACCGGGGTACGCAGCCAGGCCGGCCCCCGGGTGCCGATCTCGCCGTGCAGCGCGCCCGCCTCGTGAGCCCTCATGCCGTCACATCCGCTCCGGCGCGGACACCCCGAGCAGGTGCAGGCCGTTGGCGACGACCACCCGGGTGGCGTCGTTGAGCCAGAGCCGGGCCCGGTGGGTGTCGGTGATCTCCTCGTCGCCCTGCGGGGCGATCCGGCAGTTGTCGTAGAACCGGTGGTACGCCTGCGCGACGCTCTCCTCCAGGTAGCGCGCCACCCGGTGCGGTTCGCGCAGCTCGGCGGCGGTGGCCACCACGGCCGGGAACTCGGCGAGAGCCTTGAGCAGCTCGTTCTCCTTGTCGTGGCCGAGCAGCTCCGGCTGGAACGCGGCGGCGTCGCCACGGGTCAGCCCGATCTCGGCCGCGTTGCGGGCCGCCCCGGCGGTACGCGCCGCGACGTACTGCACGTAGTAGACCGGGTTGTCGTTCTTGGCCCGGGTCCACAGCTCCACGTCGATGTCGATGGGCGAGTCGGCCGAGTAGCGGGCCAGCGCGTACCGGGCGGCGTCCACGCCGATCGCGTCGACCAGGTCCTCCAGCGTGACCACGGTGCCGGCCCGCTTGCTCATCCGCACCGGGGCGCCGTCGCGGACCAGGTTGACCAGCTGGCCGATGAGGATCTCCAGGTTGCGCGCCGGGTCGTCGCCGAAGCACGCGGACATCGCCTTCATCCGGCCGATGTAGCCGTGGTGGTCGGCACCCAGCATGATCACGACCCGGTCGAAGCCGCGCTCCCGCTTGTTCAGGTAGTAGGCGCAGTCGGCGGCGAAGTAGGTCCACTCGCCGTTGGACTTGCGCAGCACCCGGTCCTTGTCGTCGCCGAACTCGGTGGTGCGCAGCCAGGTCGCGCCCTCGGACTCGAAGACGTGCCCCTGCTCGCGCAGCCGGGCCAGCGCCGCGTCCAGCGCGCCCCGGTCGTGCAGGTCCTTCTCGTTGAAGTACGTGTCGAACTCCACCCCGAAGTCGCGCAGCGAGGACTTGATCTCGGCGAACATGAGCTGGACGCCCTCGGTCCGGAACACATCCTGGGCGGCGTCCTCGGGAAGCTCGAGCACATCCGGCCGCAGCCGGACCACCTCGGCGGCGATCTCCGCGATGTACGCGCCGCCGTAGCCGTCCTCCGGCGCGGGCTCGCCCTTCGCGGCGGCCAGCAGCGAGCGGGCGAACCGGTCGATCTGGGAGCCGGCGTCGTTGAAGTAGTACTCGGTGCCCACGTCGGCGCCGGTGGCGCGGAGCAGGCGGCTGAGCGCGTCGCCGACGGCCGCCCAGCGGACCCCGCCGATGTGCACCGGGCCGGTCGGGTTCGCCGAGACGAACTCCAGGTTGATCCGCTGACCGGCGAGCGTGTCGCTGCGCCCGTACGCCGGACCGGCCTCGACGATGACCTTGGCGAGCTGACCGGCGGCGGCCGCGTCCAGGCGGACGTTGAGGAAGCCGGGCCCGGCGATCTCCACCGACTTGATCCCCGGCGCCTTGGCCAGCTCGTCGGCCAGCGCGGTGGCCAGCTCCCGCGGGGGCACACCCACCTTCTTGCTGAGCTGGAGCGCCAGCGTCGAGGCGTAGTCACCGTGATCCGGATTACGGGGTCGCTCGACGGTGGTCTGCGCGGGCAGCGCGGCGCGGTCCAGTCCCCGCTCGTCGAAGACGGCGTGGGCTGCGGCGAGGACGACCTCGGCGAGTTCTGCGGGAGTCACTGATCCATGTTATCGGGGGTAGACTCGGGCACCGCGGCGGCGACCCAGCATGTGAACCGGTCCCGCGCTCCCCCTGACCGACCGACCTGACGAGGCACGATGAGCATCAGCACCCCGGGCGGCCCGGAACGCCGTCCCACCGTGGTCAGCACCGGCAAGAAGCCGGCCGCCGGCCGGCCCGCGGCTGCCGACAAGCCCGCCGCGAAGGCCGGCTCGGGCAAGGCCGGGGGCGGCAAGGGCACGCCACGGCAGGGCGCCGGGGGCAAGGGCCGCAAGCCGGTCACCCCGGTGAAGGTCAGCCAGGGCCGCTCCTGGGGTCCGATCGCCCTCTTCGTCGCGGTCGGCGTCCTGGCCGTGGGCATCATCGGCGCCGGCGCCTGGGCGGTCTACCAGGGCGCCCAGCCCTGGCAGAAGCGGGCCGAGGCGATCGACGGCATCGTCGACTACCGCGCCAAGGACAAGGACCTGGTCAAGGGCGGTAACCACCAGCCCGGCACGATCAAGTACGACATCGCCCCGCCGGTCGGCGGCCCGCACAACCAGGCCTGGCAGAACTGCATGGGTGACGTCTACGACGCCCCGATCGCCAACGAGCACGCGGTGCACAGCCTGGAGCACGGCACGGTCTGGATCACCTACCGCCCGGACCTGCCCGCCGACCAGGTGGAGAAGCTGCGCGGCAAGGTGCAGGGCAAGGAGAAGCTGATGCTCAGCCCGTTCGAGGGTCTGGACAAGCCGATCTCCCTCCAGGCCTGGGGCTACCAGCTCAAGGTCGACAACGCCGACGACGGCCGGATCGACGAGTTCATCAAGACGCTGCGGGTGAACGCCTCCATCGAGGGCCCGAACGCGCTCTGCGACCAGGGCGTCACCGCCACCGGCACCGCCCCGCGGGACAACCTGCAGAACAACATGCCCCAGCAGCCCACCCAGTGAGGAAGCCGCGATGACCGCTCCGGTGACCACCGACGACGAGCTGGACGAGGCTCCGGCCGCCGACCAGGGCGGCCGGGGCGCGGTGCGCCGCTACGGCCTGCTGGCGGTGGCCGCCGCCCTCGTGGTCGGGCTGGTCCTCGGGTACGCGGGCGGCCTGCTCACCCCGACGCTCACCCGGCCCGGTGAGAACTCGCCGGAGGCCGGGTTCGCCCGGGACATGACCGCGCACCACAACCAGGCAGTGGCCATGGGCCTGCTGGCGTTCAGCCAGGGCCAGGACCCCGAGGTACGCCAGGTCGGCGTGGACATCGCCACCGGCCAGCAGGGCGAGATCGGCACCATGCAGACCTGGCTGCGCTCCTGGAAGCTGGACCCGACCGGTGACCAGGCCCCGATGGCGTGGATGCCGGACGGCGGCGGGCTGATCAAGGACGGCCTCATGCCGGGCATGGCGACGCCGGAGGAGATGGCGAAGCTGCGCGCGGCGAGCGGTCGCGAGTTCGACGTGCTCTTCCTCCAGATGATGATCCGCCACCACATCGGCGGGGTGCACATGATCGACGGCATCCTCGACGAGGGGCACGACGACGACGTGCTGGCGGTCGCCCAGGTCATGAAGAACACCCAGCAGAACGACCTGACCAACCTGAGCGCCGCCCTGAAGCGCCTGGGCGGCACCCCGTAAACACCGCACCACTCACCACCGAGGCCCGGTCCCCCTCCCAGGGGCACCGGGCCTCACCCATCCCCGCCCTCCCCACCCCCGCCCCCGCCCCCCGCCCCCCGCGATCTTGCAGTTGCTGCCCCCTGGATGCCGGATTCGCCCCGTTATCGGAGGACCGAAAGTGCAAGATCGCGGGGGAAGGGCAGACCCCTGGAGATCTTGGTACGGGGGCACCCCTGGGAGGGCGGTTTCGTACCAAGATCTCGGGGGTGGGAGCTACGCACTGTCCGGAATGTTCGGTATGGGCGTTTGTAACGGTTTGGGGTTAACGGGTCATTGTGGGGGTTGGAGAGTTTTCTACCCACATATCGTGACCAGTTGCGATTCGGGCTCGTTGCCCAAGACGTGGGGGTTGCACTCAGAGACGCAGGGCGGTCGGTGACCAGCTGGTGCCGACGCCACACCATCGGCGGTGACGGAGCGGTGGCAGCCGTCCGTCGCGGACTGCGGCAGGGCGAGCCGGGAACGCTCAGCCGCGAACAGGAACTCGAACTCATCGACGTGCTCCGGGGGGTCCACCCCGACGAGTTCGGCCTCGACGAGGAGCTCTGGACACGGCAGAGCCTGACCGCCCTCATCGAGCGCCGGTTCGGGCTGGCGATGGACGCCGGCACCGTCGGGGCGTACCTGCGGGCCTGGGGGCTCGGGCCGCGCGAGCCGCGCGAGCGGGCCTGCGGCCTGTGCGTCGGCGCGGTCGAGCGCTGGGTACGCAGCGAGTACCCGGCGATCACGCGGGCGGCCCAGGAGCACGCCGCCGAGGTCTACTGGATCGGCCGGGTACGCCTGCGCGGCACCATGCCCGCCGCCGACGTGGTGTCGGCGGTCTCCTCGCGGGGGCGGGTGCGGTTCATGGTGACCACACCGTCGGTGGATCCGCCGCTGCCCCGGGACTTCGTCCTGCGGCTCAGCGGCGCCGAGGAACGCACGGTCCACCTGATCGTGGACGGCTCGTGGCCGCGCAACGAGTGGCCCCGCCGGCTGCCTCGGCGGGTCGTGCTGCACCCGCTGCCGAGCTGCGGTCGCGCCGTCGCCGCCGCCTGATCCGACGAAGATCGACTCGCGGGGGTACCGATTCGGTGATCCGGGAGGGGGTTTGCTACTCTTCTCGGGTCGCTGAGCCCCCGTAGCTCAGGGGATAGAGCACCGCCCTCCGGAGGCGGGGGCGCAGGTTCGAATCCTGCCGGGGGCACACTTGCTAGCAAACCTCGATCACCACAAGGCCCTTGACCAGACCGGTCGAGGGCCTTCGTCGTGTCCAGGCCATCTGAGCAACCCTCACCTTTGTCCCCCCGATTCGGGGATGAGCAGGTCACGAGCTGGCTAACCTCGCGGTGAACGGGTCGAACCTCAGCGAAGGTGAGCCAGTTGCCCGAGACGCCGCTGACCAGCCGCCCCAAGATGCACACAGGCGTTTCCTCGTCGTTGACCACCGCGCAGCGGTGGGTGCTGCGCGGTGTCGCCGTCGCCGACGCCCCGTGCGGCCTGTGGTTCCTCGAAGCGGTGGCCACCGGCACCGGCACCACGCCGGACGAGCCGATCGACGCGACGGTGGAGGAGCTGATCGCGCGCGGGTTCCTCGCCGACACCGCCGCCGGGCTGCGGCTGGCCTCGATCGCGTTGCGCGACGGCATCCTGCGGGACACCCCACCCTCGGTGCGTCAGGCGCTGCGCGAGGTGGCCGCCGGGGTGCTCGCCGACGCCGGGCGTCCGGCCCAGGCCGCCCGGCAGCTCCTGCGGGCCACGCCGGCGGTGAGCCGGTCCGCGCGGGCGCTCGCCACGCGGCTGGCGGCCGACCCGGCGGTCGGCCCGAGCCTCGCCGCGGATCTGCTGCTGGCCGCCCCCGCGCCCGGATCGGCCGACGCGCGCCTGGCCTGGCTGGTCGACGTCGCCGACAACCTCTACCTGGCGGGCCGGGTGGACGAGACGCTGAGCATGCTGCACCGGGAGGTCGCCGCCGACCGGTACGGGCCGCGCCAGCGGGCGATGCTGCTCGGGCGGCTCGGCGCCCACTACGCGACCCAGCGTCCCTCGCTGTCCCTGACGTACCTCGGCCGGGCACTGAACCAGGAGCTCGACGCCGCCGGGCGGAGCTGGACGCTCACCATGCTGGCGTCGCTGGCGGCCCGGTTCGGGCATCCCGACGCCGCCGAGCTGGTGGCGGCGGCGCAGCGGGCCCACGAGCGCAGCCCCTCCCCCGGCGGCGGTATCCGGCTGGCCCTGGCGAACGCGGCCCGGGCGACCGCTGTCGGCGACCTGCCCGGCGCCGCGCGGATCCTCCAGGAGGTGGACGCGGGCGAGCCCGCCGCCCGCACCCAGGCGATCTTCCTGCGCGTCGACCGGGTGGCGAACCAGATCGCGCTCGGCCGGTACGTCGACGCGGTGACCGCGCTCGACGGCGTCGCCGCTGAGATCGACACGCTCGGTGCGGTGGCGCAGCCGCTGGTCACCGCGCTGGACTGCGTGCTGCGGCTCGCCACCGGAGAGCTGGCCGAGGCCGAGGCCCGGGCCCGCCTCGCGTTGACCGAACGCGGCGGCGCCCTGCCGGCACCGGCCCGGGTGGACCTGCTCGCCACAGTGGTGGAGGTGCTGTTGCGCCGGGGTGAGGTGGCAGCGGCCCGGGAACTTCTGGCCGGGGAACGCCCCGCTGTGGGCTGGCCCGACGACGTGCAGTGGTTCCGGCTCGGCTGCGCCGCCGCCGGTGACCCGGAACCGGGCCGGCACACCGCGCTCCTGGGCGTCGCCTTCGCCCTGCCGGACCGTTCGATGGCGCCCCTGCTGCTGGTGCCGCACCACGGCCCGCGACTGGTCCGCGCGGCGCTGGCGCTCGGTGACCGGCAGCGCGCCGAGAACCTCGCCGACCAGCTGAAGCGGGCCGCCGGGATGGCGAACAACGCGCTCTGGCGCGGCGTGGCGCACCAGGTCGACGGGCTGCTCACAGGCGATCCGGCGGCACTGCGCGCGGCGGTACGGCTGCTGCGTACCACCTCCGCGCGGCCGGCCCTGGCCGACGCGCTGCACGACCTGGCGCGCTCGCCCGGGCTGCCGCCCGCGGAGACGTTCGACCTGCTCGCCGAGGCCGCCGCGATGTACACGCGGATGGGCGCGGCGAGCGACGGGGCCCGGACGCCGGAGGCCGGCAGCCCGGTGGGTGACGACGCCGGCCGCCCGGCCGTGGCCGCGCTGACCCCCGCCGAGGTACGGGTGGCCGAACTGCTCGCGGTCGGCATGACGAAGCAGGAGGCGGCCCGGGACCTGTTCGTCTCGTTCCACACCGTCGACACCCACCTGCGCTCGATCTACGCCAAGCTCGGTGTCCGCAACCGGGTGGAGCTGGCGCTGGTCTGGGAGGCCCGGGACGTCGGCTGACCGGACACGGCGCGGACGCCACGCGAGGGGCGTGGCGTCCGCGTACCGGTCCGGCCTCAGTGCCGCTGCACCGGGCTCTTCGTCTTCGGCAGTGCCTCGACCAGTTCGCGCGGCACGTTGATCGTGTCCGCCACCACCTCGGGCGGGACGTTCGCCAGCCACTGCGCGAGCGACACGTCCTCGAACTTCGCGGTCCGGAACAGCTCCAGGTAGACGAACGGCTTGTCGCCGATGTTCTCGATGTAGTGGCCCATCGAGATCGGCACGTATCCGACGTCGCCGGTCTCCATGTTGAAGGTGCGCGCGGTGCCGTGGTTGGCGAAGACACCCATCCGCCCCTTGCCCGAGATCACGTACTGCATCTCGGCGCCGTTCGGGTGCCAGTGCAGTTCCCGCAGCGCGCCCGGTTCGATCTCCACCATGGCGACGGTCGTGGTGATCGCCGCGGCGAAGTTGCTCGAGTCGGCGATCCGTACGCTCCCGCCCTCGAACTTCTCCGGTGTCTGGGCGAGCAGGCTGTGCTTGAACGTGCGGGGCACGTCGCCGGTGGGGCTGAACACCCGGTCCTCGGCCAGCGGCGGCGGCGCCTGCCCGGGGAAGATGTACCGCTCGGACTCGTCCGGGAAATTGGCCATCTGCTGCATGGTCCAGCCGAAGTTCTTGGCGATGACCTCCCTCGGCACGTGCGAGAAGAAGTCGGTCACCTGGAACGTCGCGTCCTCGGAGTAACAGCCGTCGTCGAAGACGAGCAGGAACTCCACGCCCTCCTCGTGCGCCTGGATGTGGTGCGGGATACCGGCCGGGAAGTACCAGAGGTCACCGGCCTTGACGTCTTCCAGGAAGTTGCGGCCCTCCTGGTCCACGGCGGCGATCCGGCAGCTGCCGGTGAGGACGAAGGCCCATTCCGACTGGATGTGCCAGTGCAGTTCCCGGTACGCGCCGGGGTTGAGCTTCATGTTCACGATCGCCAGGTCGTGGGCGATCGGCAGGAGACGGTTGGTGATCTCCCGGGTCCAGCCGCCGCTCTCCTGCCGGGTGTGCGCCAGCGAGAACGGGAACACCAGGTTGGGCATGAGCCCGTTGTCCGTCGACGGCGGGTGCACCAGGTCGGGGTGGGACTGGTCGATCGCCGGATTCCGCGGGACCGTGCCGACCATCTGGTGGTCCTTGGGCGATCCCATACCGGCACGGTCAGTGGATCTGGGCATGACGAGTTTCCTTCCGGGTGTGGGCCGCCGCGTCGGCGGCCCGCGCTGCTGGCGTTCCCGGTCGGCATCCTCGGCGGGCTCGTGGTCCGCACGTTCGGCGTGCAGACCGCCACCTCGTACCAGACCGGCACCGTGCTGCGCACCACGAAGGGCATCGCCGACTGGGTGTTCGAGCCGGAGGGCCGCAGCGCTGCCGGGCGGCTCGCCGCGACCGGCCTGCTCTGCCTGGTCAGCTACGCGATCGGCGGCTTCGTCGGCGCGGCCACCGAGACCCGCCCGATCTGGACGATGATCGTCACCTGGGCGCTGGCCGTGGTGCTCATCGCGTTCACCTGGGGCAAGCGGCCCCCCGCGACGGCGACCGGACGTCGCTGACGCGGGCCGGCCTCACCCGGCCTCGCGGCGGGCCTTCGCGCGGCGCTTGCCCTCGTGCATGGCCTGCACCCGGGCCACCGGAATGGTCCGACCGTGCTCGACGAGTTCCGCCGGCAGCCGCTGCGGCGCGGGCAGCGCCTCCGCCCAGGGATCCCGGTCACCGAGCAGCGCGGGCACGGTCCGCACGGTGAAGTCGGCCGGGCTCGCGCTCTCCAGGTCGGTCCAGCCCACCGGGTACGACACCGGGGCGCCGGGTCGGATCCGAGGGCTGTAGGCGGCCACCACCGTCGCCCCGTACGCCCGGGTGGAGTCGACGAAGACGCGGCCGCCGCGGTCGGCGACGATGAACGCGGTGGTCGCGGCCGCCGGGTCGAGCCGTTCGGTACGGGCGGCGAGCGCCCGGGTCGCGGCGGCGGCCTCCTCCGCGGTGGTCGCCGGGTCCACCGGCACGATCACGTGCAGCCCCTTGGCGCCGCTCGTCTTCACCGCGCCGGCCAGCCCGGCGTCGGCGAGCGCCTGGCGCACCAGCAGCGCGACCCGCACCACGGCGCCGAACGCGTTCCCCTCCGGCGGGTCCAGGTCGAGCACCAGGTGGGTCGGGTGTTCGGGCGCCCCGGTGCGGGCCAGCGTCGGGTGGTACTCCACCGCCCGCTGGTTGGCGAACCAGAGCAGCGTCCGCCGGTCGTCGCAGAGGGCGTACGAGATCTTCCGGTGTGACGCCTCCGCCCACACCTCGGTGCGGCGTACCCAGTCGGGCGTGTACTTCGGCAGGTTCTTCTGCATGAACGGCTCCTGGCCGGGCCGCACCCGCAGCACCGACAGCGGCCGGTCCCGCAGTTCCGGCAGGATCCGGTCGCCCACCACGTCGAGGTAGTCGACCAGGTCGCGTTTGGTCGCCCCGGCGCCGTCGAACAGCGGCTGGTCGAGGTTGGTCAGCGACACTCCGGCCCGGGTCTCGTCGGCTGCGCCCATCGGACCACCTTCCCGGGCCGCGCCCGGCTCGGCAACCCCGACACGGTGCCCAGCGCGTCTCGGCGGCCCGCACCTGCGACGATCGAGGGGTGGGTGACGTGGAGGCGGACCGGTGCGTGTCGGCGGAGCAGGCGAGCGCCTGCACCGTGCGGGAGGCGCTGGACCGGGTGGGCGGGAAGTGGGCCATCGGCATCCTCATCGCCGCCTCGGCCGGCCCGGTCCGCTTCACCGAGCTGGAGCGCCGGGTGGAGGGGATCAGCCGCCGGATGCTCACGCTGACGCTGCGCAACCTTGAGCGGGACGGGCTGCTGCACCGGCACGTGCATCCCACGGTGCCGCCGAAGGTGGAGTACACCGCCACCCCGATGGCCCAGGAGCTGTACGAGTCGCTGGTGGCGCTGACGAGCTGGGCGGAGCGGCACCGCGAGGCGATCAGCGCGGCCCGGGCCGAGTACGACCGGACGCATGGCGGCCACCGTCCTGACCTGCGCGGACAGGCAGTTGTGGCGAACGCCACGGACCGGATCTGACCGATCGGTCAGATCCTGACCGATCGGTCAGGCATGCTGGAGGACATGGCGCGACCCACCACCGCCACCCACGACGAGCTGCTGGCCGCGGCCGCTCGCCGGTTCGGCGTAACCGGCTACAAGGGCACCTCGCTCCAGGACATCGCCCGTGAGGTGGGCTGCTCCAAGGCGACGGTGCTCTACCACTTCGCCAGCAAGGACGCCCTGCTCTGCGAGCTGATGGCCCCGGCCATCACGATGCTGGAGGAGCTGGACGCCCGGATCGCCGCGCACACCGGCGCCGGGGCCCAACGCGTCGCCGCGGACGGCTTCGTCGACCTGGCGGTCCGCTTCCGCCGGGAGATCGCACTGCTCCGGGGCGAGTTCCCCGACCTGCTCCAGCAGCCCGCGTTCACGCACATCCAGCAGATCTCCGAACGGCTGGTCGCGGCCTTCGCCGGCTTCTCCGACCGGCCGGAGGCCCGCGTCGCCGCGCTCGTCGTGCTCGCCGGCATCGCCGAGACCTGCGGCGAGTTCCTGGACATCCCCGACGAGCAGTTGCGCCCCGCGCTGCTCGCCGTGGCGTACCGCGCGCTCGAAGTCACCACCTGATCCGAAACTGCGAGGACAAGGAAGGTCCATGGCGACCCTGCTGTACCGGCTCGGCCGGGCATCCCTGCGCCGGCGGCGACTCGTCGCCGTCGTCTGGCTCGTCGTACTCGTCGGGCTCGGCCTGGCCGCGGCCACGCTGCGCGGCCCGACGGCGAGCAACTTCACCATGCCGGGCACCGAGTCGCAGAAGGCGATCGACCTGCTCGCCGACCGCTTCCCGGCGGCCAGTGGCGCCACCGGCACCATCGCGATCAAGGCGCCACAGGACGGCGCGCTCACCTCACCCGCCGGACAGGCGGTGGTCCAGCAGGTCACGCAGGAGGCGGCCACGCTCCCCGGCGTGGTCGGCGCGGTCGACCCGTACCAGGCGCAGGCGCTCACCCCGGACGGCCGGTACGCGCTGATCCAGGTGCAGTTCGCCGGTGGGGCGGACGAGGTCACCGACGAGCAGCGCGACGCGTACGAGAAGGTCGGCGCGCAGGCCGAGGCGCAGGGCTGGCAGATCGCGCCCGGCGGCGAGGTGCTCAACGGTGAGCCGGAGGTCGGCTCGACCGAGGCGATCGGCGTGCTGGTCGCGGCGATCGTCCTGGTCATCACGTTCGGCTCGCTCGTGGCAGCCGGGATGACCATGCTGAACGCGCTGATCGGCGTGGGCGTCGGCATGGCCGGCCTGTTCGCGCTCAGCGGCGCGGTCGAGCTGACAAGCACCGCGCCGATCCTGGCGCTGATGCTCGGCCTCGCGGTCGGTATCGACTACTCGCTGTTCATCACCTCCCGGCACCGGCAGAACCTGCTCGACGGGCTCTCCCCGGAGGAGGCGGTCGGCCGCGCGGTCGGCACCGCCGGCTCGGCTGTGGTCTTCGCCGGCGCGACGGTGGTGGTGGCGCTCGCCGGCCTGGCCGTGGTGGGCATCCCGTTCCTCACCGTGATGGGCCTGGCCGCCGCCGGCACCGTCACCGTGGCCGTGCTCGTGGCGATCACGCTGGCCCCGGCGCTGCTCGGCTTCGCCGGCCACAAGGTGCTGCCGCGCAAGCTGCGCGACCGCAAGGCGGTCGAGGACCCGACCACCGGCTCGGAGGACCGCTCCGGCTTCGGCTTCCGCTGGGCCCGCTGGGTGACCAGGTTCCGCATCCCGGTGATCCTCGTCGGCCTGCTCGGCCTCGGCCTGCTGGCGATCCCGGCGCAGGACATGCGCCTGGCGCTGCCGGACGCCTCCGCCGCCGCCGAGGGCACCCCGGCCCGGGTCAGCAGCGACCTGATCCGCGAGGGCTTCGGTCCCGGCTTCACCGGCCGGCTCGCCGTCGTGGTGACGGCTGACTCGCCGCAGGCCACCCAGGGCGCCATCCCGCAGGTGACCGCGCTGATCCAGAAGACCGACGGGGTGCTGGCGGTGGCCCCGCCGCAGGTCGACCCGTCGGGGCGTACCGCGCTGATCGGGGTGATCCCGAAGTCCGGGCCGACCGACGAGGCCACCGAGACGGTGGTGCACGACATCCGCAAGCAGGTCTCCGGCATCCAGAACGTCGACGTGCTGCTCACCGGCGTCACGGCGGTCGGCATCGACGTGTCGGAGAAGCTCTCCGACGCGCTGCCGGTCTACCTGCTGCTGGTGGTGGGCCTGTCGATCCTGCTGCTGATGCTGGTGTTCCGGTCGATCCTGGTGCCGGTCAAGGCGGCGCTGGGCTTCCTGCTCACCGTGGCGGCCACGTTCGGCATCACCGTCGCGGTGTTCCAGCAGGGCCACCTGGCCGACCTGGTCGGCCTGGACACCCCGGCGCCGCTGGTCAGCTTCCTGCCGATCCTGCTCATCGGCATCCTGTTCGGCCTGGCCATGGACTACGAGGTCTTCCTGGTCTCCCGGATGCGCGAGGACTTCGTGCACGGCGACACCGCCCAGCAGGCCACCATCAACGGCATGGGGCACGGCGCCCGGGTGGTCACCGCCGCCGCGCTCATCATGATCTCGGTGTTCGGCGGCTTCGTCTTCCTGGAGGACCCGATCATCAAGTCGATGGGCTTCGCGCTCGCGATCGGTGTCGCCATCGACGCGTTCGTGGTCCGGATGACGATCGTGCCGGCGGTGATGTCGCTGCTGAACAACGCCGCGTGGTGGCTGCCGCGCTGGCTGAACAAGATCCTGCCCAACGTGGACGTCGAGGGTGAGGGCCTGCGCGCCCACCTCGCCGAGAAGCAGCACGCGCAGGTGTGAGCCGTACCGGGTGGGGTCCGACGGGCCCCACCCGGTCACACCCCCGCCGGGTACGTCTCCATCTCGCCCGGTGTGACCCGCGTCGGCAGCGGGTGCAGCGCCGTCGTCTCGTCGCACCAGACGAACGCGTCGTAGCGCTCACCGAGCCGGGTCGGCACGTAGTTGCCCCACGACTCGAAGCTCGGGTCGTACACCACCCCGATCGCCCGGTGGTCGGCCTCGCCGGTCACCCATTCCGGCTGGTCGTCGCCGCCGAAGACGAGCACCGCGCGGTCCGGCATCAGCTCGTGCAGCCGGTGCTCCACCGAACCCGCCCGGGCCGGCGGCACCACCATGGTCTCGGCCGGTGATCCCCAGCGCGGCGCGGCCACCACGCTGCCGCGCCAGCTGCCGAAGCCGATCAGCGCCACCGCGTCCCGGCCGTGCCGTTCCCGGCCGAGCTGCCCGATGTTGACCATGCCGTCCGCCGCCATGTCGGTGGCCCGGGCGTCGCCGACGTGCGTGTTGTGCGCCCACACGATGCCCCGCGAGCCCGGCCCGTACCGGTCCAACAGCCGGTCGAGCGTGTCGGCCATGTGGACGTCGCGGACGTTCCACGACTCGGGGCCGCCGCCGACCATGGCCCGGTAGTACCGCTCCGCGCCGGCCACCACCTCCGCGTTCTGCCAGGCCGAGAAGCGGTCCGGGCCGTCCGCGGCGGCCTGTTCCCGGGTACGCGCCAGCAGCCGCACCACCTCCTCCTCGCACCGGGCGGAGACGAACCGGCTCGCCATCGCGTACTCCTCGGCCCGCGTGCCGTACGGCTCGAAGCAGCGGTACGCCTCCTGGGCCGCCTCCAGCGAGGCCGGGTCCTCCTCACCGAGGTAGTCGAAGATGGCCTGCATCGACTCCCAGAGGGAATACACGTCCAAGCCGTGGAAGCCGGCCCGCTCCCCCTCCGGGCGTTCCAGGTTCCACGCGCGCAGCCAGCGGCAGAAGCGGGCCACCTCGGCGTTCGCCCACATCCAGGTGGGCCAGCGCTCGAACCGTTCCAGCGCCACGAGCGGATCGGCCAGGCCGCCCGGCGCACCGACCACCGACCGGTGCACCCGGTCGCAGTCCGGCCAGTCCCCCTCCACCGCCACGAAGTCGAAGCCCTGCTCGGCGATGAGCCGCCGGGTCACCTGCTCCCGCAGCCGGTAGTAGTCGTAGCTGCCGTGCGTCGCCTCGCCGATCATCACCACCCGGGCGTCCCGTACGCGGTCCAGCAAGGGGTCGAAGTCGCTCGGCGCGCCGAGCCGCTGTACCAGCATGTCCGCGGCTACCCGGGCCCCGCCGCGACAAACCGCGGCCCGGACCCGGCGGCGGGCATGCCGCCGGGCCCAGCGGGTAGCCGGGCGGCATGACCGTCACCGGTGCGCAGTTGCGGGAGTTCCTGGCCGGCCTGGACTATCCGGTCTCCCGGGAGGACCTGGTCCGCTGGGGTCAGGAGAACGGCGCCGACACCGAGGCGCTCCAGGCGCTGCGGTCCCTGCCGGCCGAGGAGTTCCACTCCCCCGCCGAACTGGGTGAGGCGCTGGTCGTGCTGGCCGACGCCTGAGCTTCTATGCCGGAGGCGTGGGGTGAGGGCCCGTCCGCGCGTGCAGCAGCCGGAACAGCACCAGCCACTGTTCCGGCCAGACCAGGCCCACCGGGGTCTCCGGCGCGATCCGCGCGGCCCGCAACGCGCCGTCGACATGCCGCCGGGGACGGGCCGCGCGCAGCGAGGCCGCGAGCGAGCCGCCGACTCCGCCGAAGCCCAGCTCCACCATCCGCCGGTACGCGGGCAGCGCCGCCGGCGCCACGAGTGGCGTGCTCCGGCGCTCCAGCCGCAGGATGCCCCCGTCGGCGCCCGGCACCGGCCGGAACGCGGCCCGGGGCACCCGCCCGGCCAGCCGCCAGTGGTACTCGGGCCAGGTCAGCACCGTGAGCCGGCTCCACCGGCCGTGGTCGCCGCTGCGTTTGCGGGCGTAGTCGAGCTGGGTGAGCAACGTCGCGGTACGCAGTCCGGGCGCGGCCAGGCACCATCTCACCACTGCCGCGGTGAGCGACCAGGGGATGTTGCCGGCCACCGAGAACGGCCCGGCGGGCGGGGCCACGGCCAGGAAGTCGGCCGGGCGCACCTCGACGTTCGGCAGCGGGGCACAGGCGGCCGTCAGCTCCGGCAGCACTGCCGGGTCGACCTCGTACGCGATCAGCCGCCCGCACCGCGCGGCGAGTGGCCGGGTCAGCCGGCCGCGCCCGGCGCCGACCTCCAGCAGCAGGTCGTCCGGGCCGGGCCGGACCGAGCGGACCATCAGCGCGACGGCGGCCGGGTCGGCGAGGAAGTTCTGGGACAGTACGCGACGGGACCGGTCGCGTGCGGTGGTTCGGCGGGGCGCCACGGGTTCGTCCTGTCTGTCGCCGGACGGCGACGGGTACGGACCGCTGCGCGGGTGTCACCCCCGCCGTCGAGGCGGCGCGGGGCGGATCGGGCGGGCGGTCCGAGCGGATCGGGACTCGGACGACCCTGGAGAGTGGCCGGGACGCGGCGCATGCCTGAGACGGCCACCTCGACGAGGTGGCATGGTGGACGGACCAGCCGCCACCTCGGCGAGGTGGCGCGACCGGCGCCCTCGGCGGGCGGGTCGGAACCGGCGGTCGGGGTCAGACGTGGGCGGCGTACCGGCCGGCCAGGGCCGGGCGCCGGAACCGCGGACGGGCGACCAGGAGGAGCCCACACGCGGCCGGCGCGGCGGCCACGCGGATCAGGGCATGCGTGAACATGCCGCCACGCTAGCGACCGGGTCCGTCCCCGGCGACCGGTTTTCTACAGGTCGACTGTGCGGCCCTGCGACCGGGCGGTCTGCGCGGCGTCCAGCACCGCCACCACCTCACGGCCGAACCGCACGTCGCAGCGGTGGTCGCGGGTGCCGGCGTCGACCTCCTCCAGCAGCTGGTCGAGCGCGGCCCCGAACGCCTGGAGCGCGCTGCCGTCGCCGGGCGGGACGGTTTCGGTGCCGTTCTCGCCGAAGAAGACGAAGTCCCGGGTGACCGCCTCCGGCGGCGCGTCCAGGGTCAGCGAGAGCGAGCTGGTCGCGCCGCCGTCGTGGGTGAGCAGCAGGTGCACCAGGCCGCTCGGGCCGTCCATCGCGGCGACCCGGGTGACCCGGCCGAGCACCGGCAGGATCAGCGACAACGCGTGCGGGCCGATGTCCCAGAGCGCGCCGCGCTCCCGCCGCCAGGTCGAGTCGCCGTACGGGTTCCCGGGCTGGAAGATCGACGCGAACATGGTCGCGCGGGCGTGCTGCCAGCCGCCCGCGGCAGCGGTCGAGGCCAGGAACCCGGTGACGTTCGGGTGGAAGCGCTGGGTGAAGAAGACCACCGAGGCCACCCCGGACGCCTGTGCCGCGTCGACCACCCGGTCGGCGTCGGCGAGGTCGAGCGCCAGCGGCTTGTCCAGCAGCAGGTGCCGCCCGGCGGTGGCGGCCCGCACGGCGATGTCGGCCTGCACGTCCGGCGGGAGCGCCACCGCGATCGCGTCGCAGGCGTCGATGAGCGCGTCGACGTCGGTGAAGGCGGGTACGCCGTGCCGGGTGGCCAGCTCCTCCGCCTTCGCCGGGTTCCGCCCCCAGACACCGGCGAGCCGGGCCCGCGGGTGCGCCTCGATGGCCGCGGCATGCGTCTCCGCCGCCCAGTAACCCGTGCCGAACAACCCGAACCGCACCCCGACCCCCTGCCGCCGACGTCCGCCACCGGCGTACGCCGGGACCGTGATCCACGCTAGTCCCCGGACCAGCCCGGCGCGCCCCGACCCGGCGGGCCAGCCGCTACTACACGCATTAGTAGGCTGTGCCGGTGAACGACACCGTGTCGACGACCAGCGCGGCGGCCTCCTCCCCGGTGGACGGGCCACTCGCCACTGTCGCGATCGTGATCTCGCTGGCGCTCGCCGTCTGGGCCCTGGTGGCGGCTGTCCGCCACCGCCCGCCGGACCGGATCCAGTTCGTCGGCCTGGCCGTGCTGGAGGTGGCGCTGCTCGCGCTCACCGTGACGGCTCTCGTCGCGCTCGGCGGCGGCGAGCGGCCGGGCGAGCCGGGCGCGTTCTTCGGCTACCTGGCGACGCTCGTCTGCCTGCCCCCGCTGGCCTGGGTGCTGGCCCGGATGGAGCCGACCCGCTGGGGCTCGGGCATCGTCTGCGCGATCTGCCTGGTCACGCCGGTGGTGGCGGTACGGCTCCAGCAGACCTGGGAGGTCCTCGGTGGCTGAGACCACGACCGAGCAACCCGTCACCAACCGCGGCCCGGGGCGGCTGCTGATCGCCGTCTACATCGTCTTCGCCATCGCCGCCACCTCGCGGGCCGGGTTGCAGATCGCCACGAAGTTCGACGAGGCGCCGGTGGCGTACCTGCTCTCCGCGCTCGCCGCGCTGATCTACATCGTGGCGGCGGTCGGGCTGGCCCGGGCCGGGCACACCGGCCGCCGGGTCGCGCTCGCCTGCTGCACCGTCGAACTGGTCGGCGTGCTCGGGGTGGGCGTGCTGAGCATCGCCGACAAGGAGCTGTTCCCGGACGAGACGGTCTGGTCCGACTTCGGCAGCGGCTACGGCTACGTGCCGCTGGTGCTGCCGGTGCTCGGCCTGTTCTGGCTGTGGCGCACCCGGCGCGACCCCGCCTGAGCGGGCCCGCGCCGGGTCGGGCCGGTCAGTCCTTCGGGCCGCCGGCGACGTAGATGACCTGACCGGAGACGAACGACGCGCCCTCGCTGGCCAGGAACGAGATGGTGTGCGCGACGTCCTCCGGGCGGCCGGGACGGCGTACCGGGATCTCGGCGGCGGCGTGCTTCTGGAGGTCGTCGAAGTCGACCTTCATCCGCGCCGCGGTGGCGGCGGTCATGTCGGTGACGATGAAGCCGGGCGCGACCGCGTTGACAGTCACCCCGAACGGGCCCAGCTCGATCGCCAGCGTCTTGGTGAAGCCCTGGAGACCGGCCTTGGCGGCCGAGTAGTTCGCCTGCCCCCGGTTGCCGAGCGCGGACGTGCTGGACAGGTTGACGATCCGGCCCCACTTCGCCTCGACCATGTGCTTCTGCGCGGCCTGGCTGAACAGGAACGCCCCGCGCAGGTGCACACCCATGACCGTGTCCCAGTCGGCGTCGGCCATCTTGAACAGCAGGTTGTCGCGCAGCACGCCGGCGTTGTTGACGAGCACCGTCGGCGCGCCGAGTTCGGCGGCGATCCGTTCCACGGCGGCCTCGACCTGGGCCCGGTCGGACACGTCGGCGCCGACGCCGAGCGCCCGGCCGCCGGCCGAGCCGATGGCGTCCACCGTCTCCTTGGTGGCGGACTCGTCGATGTCGACAACGGCGACGGCCATGCCGTCGGCCGCCAGCCGGCGGGCGGTCGCCGCGCCGATGCCGCGCGCGGCTCCGGTGACGATGGCGACGCGGGGCTCCTCCGACATGCTTACCTCCCGGTAACTTGTGGCTCGATCGAAGGAGCTTAACCCGCCGGTACGCCGCGCCTACCGCTCGTGGTCCCGGCAGAGCCGGATCCACCGGTAGCCGTAGCCGGCGAGCTTGAGCCGGTCGAGCTTGCCCACGTCCTCGTAGTTGCGGTCGCTGAGCACGTCGATCGGCAGGTCCGCCTCCGGCGCCAGCGTGCTCAGGTCCACCTCGACGTCCTCGGTGCCGAGGTTGTGCAGGAAGACCATGGTCCCGGTACGCCCGTCGGCGCGGTGCGCGAGCACGCCCGGCGGCATCGGCACGTCGATGTGGGTGGTGCTGCCGGACCCGGTCTCCGGCGCCTCCCGCAGCGTCCGGATCATCCGCTCGAACCAGCCGAGCAGGGACCGCGGGTCCTTGCGCTGGGCGGTGACGTTGACGTTCTGGTAGCCGTACTCGCCCTTGTCGATGACCGGGCGGACCAGCTTCTCCGGCTCGGCGGTGGAGAAGCCCGCGTTGTCGGCGTAGGACCACTGCATCGGCGTACGGATCGCGTCGCGCCCGTCCAGCGACAGGTCCTCCCCCATGCCGATCTCCTCGCCGTAGCGCAGCACCGGCGTGCCGCGCAGCGAGAACTGCAGCGAGTACGCCAGCTCCATGTGCCGGCGGTCGTTGCCGAGCATGGGCGCCAGCCGCCGCCGGATGCCCCGGCCGTAGAGCTGCATGTTCTCGTCCGGCCCGAACTTCGCCAGCACGTCGTTGCGCTGGTCGGCGGTGAGCCGGGACAGGTCGATCTCGTCGTGGTTGCGCAGGAACGTGGCCCACTGGCCGCCGGTGGGCAGCTTCGGGGTGTCGCGCAACGCCTCGATGATCACCTCCGGGTCCTCCCGGGCCAGCGCGAGCATCAGCCGTCCGTTGAGCATGAAGTCGAAGAGCATGTGGATCCGGTTGCCCGAGCCGCTGCCGTCGCCGAAGTAGACGGGCAGCTCGTCCGGCTCGACGTTCGCCTCGGCCAGCAGGACCGCGTCGCCGCGCCGCCACTGCACGTGCTGGCGCAGGTCGGTGAGGAAGTCGAAGTCCTTCGGTGAGTTCGGGTTGCCCGGCTCGGTGCGCTCGATGATGAACGGCACCGCGTCCATCCGGAAGCCGGAGACGCCGAGCTGGAGCCAGAACGAGGTGATCTTCTTGATCTCCGCCCGGACCTTCGGGTTCTCGATGTTCAGGTCCGGCTGGAACTTGTAGAAGCGGTGGTAGTACCACGCCTTGGCGGTCCGGTCGTAGGTCCACGTCTCGTGCTGCTCGCCCGGGAACACCATGCCCTGGTGGCGGTCGGCCGGCTCGTGGTCGGCCCAGACGTACCAGTCCCGGTACGGCGAGTCCGGCGAGGAGCGGGCGGACTGGAACCACGGGTGCTGGTCCGAGGTGTGGTTGACCACCAGGTCGATGATCACCCGGATGCCCCTGTTGCTCGCCTGGTGCAGCAGTTCGGCGAAGTCGCCGAGCGTGCCGAGGCGCGGGTCGACGTTGTAGAAGTCGGTCGCGTCGTACCCGTCGTCCTCGTTGGGCGAGGGATGGATCGGGTTCAGCCAGAGGCAGGTCACCCCGAGCCGGGCCAGGTAGTCCAGGCGCCCGATCAGCCCCTGGAAGTCACCCACCCCGTCGCCGTCGGAGTCCGCGTACGTGTCGACGTCGAGGCAGTAGACGACCGCCTCCTGATACCACCTGTCACCCATGCGGGGACTACTTCTCCGAACGCGCGCGACGGCAAACCCGGTACGGTGCCGGGATGAGCGAGGAGGCGTACGACTGGTCCGCCGGCACCTGGCTGAACCCGCCCGAGCGGGCCGAGCCGGTCGACGGCGGCCTGCTGGTCGAGCCGCGTGGCGGTAGCGACTTCTGGCGGCGCACCAGCTACGGCTTCGTGCACGACGACGGTTCGGCGCTGCTCGCGCCGTTCGGCGTGGACACCGCCGTGGAGGTGTCGTTCCTGCTCGACTACGCGGCCCAGTTCGACCAGGCCGGCGTGCTGGTGCGGGTGGACGAGCGGCGGTGGACCAAGGCCGGCGTCGAGGTGAGCGACGGCGCTCCGCAGGTGGGCGCCGTGGTCACCGACGAGTTCTCCGACTGGTCGGTGGCGCCGGTGCCGCAGTGGTCGGGCCGGGAGGTGACGGTCCGGGTGAGCCGGGCCGGCGACGCGCTGACAGTCCGGGCCCGCTGCGCGGACGAGCCGTGGCGGCTGGTCCGCGTCGCCCCGCTCGATCCGGCGGCGGAGGCGTCGGCCGGGCCGTACTGCTGCTCGCCCAGCCGGGGTGGTCTGCTGGTCCGCTTCACCGGCTGGCGGCGGGGTCCGGCGGACGCCGCGCTGCACCCGGAGGGCTGAGTCACAGGTGTGACACCGGCCGGTCCGGGTAACACTTCCGGATCTCCGGCTCTCACGTGGAAGGACCGCCATGGCCCTGGCCCAGGACGTCGACCCGAACCAGTTCACCGGGCTGACCGGCTGGGTGGCGAGCGTGATCGACTCGTTCGGCGCGGTCGGCGTGGCGCTTCTGGTGGCGCTGGAGAGCATCATCCCGCCGATCCCGAGCGAGATCGTGCTGGCGATGGCCGGCTACCTGTCCGCCGAGGGCCGGTTCAACGTGGTGTTCATCGTGGTCGCCGCGACAGTCGGCTCACTGATCGGCGCGCTGGTGCTCTACTGGCTCGGCGCGGCGCTCGGCGAGGACCGGCTCAAGCGCTGGCTGGACCACATCCCGCTGGTCGACCTGGAGGACCTGGAAAAGGCGGACCGCTGGTTCGAGCGGCACGGCCGGTGGGCGGTGCTGATCGGCCGGGTGGTGCCTGTGGTGCGCAGCCTGGTCTCCATCCCGGCGGGTGCCAACCGGATGCCGCTGGGCGAGTTCATCCTGCTCACCACGCTCGGCAGCGGGGTGTGGAACGCCCTGATCGTCGGCGCCGGGTTCACCCTCGGAACGCGGTGGGAGGACGTCGACAAGTACAGCCAGTGGTTCAACTACGCGATCTTCGCCGTCTTCGGTTTCATGATCGTGAGCTGGGCGGTGAAGAAGGTGCGCCGGCGGCGCGCCCGGCAGTCGGTGACCGCCGGGCGCTGACCGCCGCGTGGGCTCAGAAGCCCGCGGTGATGCCGGTGAACTCCCAGGTGTTCTGCGCGATGCCGGAGCAGTTGGCGACCACGCCGCCGCCCGGGCAGGGCCGGTCCCGGTTGACCGACCAGAACGTGAACCGGGCCAGGCCGCGCGCCTTGGCCCAGTCGCGGATCTGCGTCCAGGTGGCCGGCGAGGTCAGCTCCTGCTGGTCGGAGAGGCCGTTCATGCCGGACAGGCCCATGTGGGCGTACGCGGTGGCGTCGGACCAGCCGAACGCGTTCTTCAGTGCGGTCTTCAGGCCCTCGGCCGCGTTCACGGTGTTCTGGTACATGTTCGCGCCGCCGCCGAAGTCGAACGGCATGATCGTGAACACGTCGATCCCGGCGCCCTTCGCGGCGGCCTGGTTGATCAGCCGGGTGCCGTAGTACGACGGCCCGGTGGTCGAGGTGCCGAACGTGATGATGGTCTTGATCCCCGGGTTGTTCTGCTTGACGATCTTGAGGGCGTCCAGGATGCGGTCCTGCACCACCTCGTTCTCGAACTCGTCGCTGTTCTCGATGTCGATGTCGATGGCCTTCAGCCCGTACGCGTTGATGACCTGCTGGTACGCGCCCGCGAGGGCGGCGGCGGACGAGCAGTTCGGGCCGAGCTTGTTGCCGCTCCAGCCGCCGAAGGACGGGATGACGTCGCCGCCGGCCGCCTTGATCGCGGCGATGGTGGCGGCGTGCGTGCCGCCGGTCAGCGGGCCGTTGCCGTCCCAGGCCGGGGTGCAGCCGCCGCCGGAGAGCACGAACGCGATGGTGAACCACTTGATCCCGGTCGCGCCCATCACCGTGGCGGGCGCGGGCGGGTCGCCCCAGCCCGGGTAGAGGTAGGGCGCGGCGGCCATCGCGCCACCGCCGCCACCGGTGCAGCCGCTGGTGGTGGCCGCGACCGCCGTCGACTTAGCCGACTCGCCGCTGCCGTTGTACGCGGCCACCGTGTAGCTGTGCCCGCTGCACGCGGCCAGCCCGGAGACGGTGGCCGAGGTGCCGGTGACGGTGGCCTTGACAGTGCCGCCCTCGTACACCCGGTAGCCGGTGACGGTGCCGGAGACCGCGTTCCAGGCCAGCGAGACGGCGGACGCGGTGGTGCCGGTGACCCGCAGCCCGCCGGGGGTGGCGGGGGCGCCCGGGTTGCCGGGGTTGCCGCCGCCGGTGCAGGAGGCGCCGTTGACCGTGCAGTTCACCGGGTCGCCGGTGCCGCTAACCACGAAGCCGAAGCTGGTGCTGGCGCCCGGGGCGAGCGCGCCGTTCCAGGACTGGTTGACGGCGGTGACGTGCTGGCCGGAGGTGGTCAGCCGGGCGTCCCAGAACGAGCCGAGCGTGCTGCCGGCCGGCAGGTCGAACTGGACGTTCCACGAGGAGATCGCAGCGGAGCTGTCGTTCGTGACGGTGAACCGGGCCTCGTACCCGCTGCTCCAGCTGGAGGTGCGGACGAAGGCCGCGGTGGCGGCGGAGGCGGGCGGCGCGGCGAGCAGGGCACCGGCGACCACGGCGGTGGTCAGCGCGGCGGCGAGTGTCGCCAGGCGGGGGCGGAGTCTCACGGCGTCCTCCAGGGGACGGGCGGGGGATGGAGAGGGATTCACAACCGTCGACGTGCGCCTATTATTAAGAGTGTTAACTGTTTCTGTCCAGCACCGGTTCGGGCGCGGCCCGGACGATGTGCCCGGGCCGCGCCTCGCCGCGCTCAGCGACGGAAGGTGAACCAGTTGACGTTGACGAAGTCGGACGGCTGCCCGCTGCTGAACGTCAGGTAGACGGTGTGCCGCCCGGTCACCGCGCCGACGTTGCCCGGCACCGAGCGCCAGGTCTGCCAGCCGCCCGTGTTGCCGACCGCGAAGCTCCCGATCGGCGGCGCGGTCGGGCTGTCCACCCGGACCTCCACCAGCCCGCTCACCCCGGACGCCGCGCCGGAGGCGACCCGGGCCACGAAGTCGCGCGGCGGCGTCGAGCCGAAGTCGACGTTGTCGTAGCGGGCCCAGTCGCCGTTGGCGAGCCAGCCGATGTCCTGCCCGCCCTCGGCGCACGTCTCCACCTGCACGCCGTTCTGCGCGTTGAACGACTCGGCCTGGATCGTCGAGTAGGCGTCGCGCACCCCGCCCGGCGGCGGCGTGGTCGGCGTCGGCGACGGGTTGCTCCCGCCACCCCGGGTGTAGACGGCCACGTAGTCGACCAGCATCGACCGGCCCGGCACGGTGGACGCGGTGGGCGTCGCCGAGCCGGCCACGCCGTCCGGGAAGCCGCCGCCCATCGCCACGTTGAGCAGCAGGAAGTAGCCGGCGTGGCCGGTCATCTGACTCCAGTACGGCTCACCGATCTGGTTCTGCCCGACGGTGTGGAAGAGCTGGCCGTCGACGTACCAGCGCAGTTGCTGCGGACTGGTCGAGGCGTCCCACTCGAACCGGTAGGTGTGGAACGCCGACTGGCAGGTGCTGCCCGGGCAGGCCCGGGACGCACCGATGCCGTTGAACTCCCCGCACGGGCCGCCCGGCGCGACGCCGCAGTGCAGCACGCCCCAGACCGAGTTGATCCCGTTGACGTTCTCCATCACGTCGAACTCGCCGATGCCCGGCCAGTTCTGGTAGTTGCCCCGGTACGGCGAGCCGAGCGCCCAGAACGCCGGCCAGTACCCGGACGCCGCCGCACCGGTGACGTTCGGCATCTGGATCCGGCCCTCCAGGGCCAGCACGCCGCCCGACGGCGGCTTGAAGTTCGCCCGTACCGTCTCGATCCGGGCGGAGGTCCAGCGGCCGGCCGAGTCCCGCAGCGGCGTGATGCGCAGGTTGCCCGAGCCGTCCTGGGCCAGGTTGGCAGTGCTGGACGTGTAGGTCTGGATCTCGCCGGTGCCCCAGTTGGCCGGGCCGCCGGGGTAGCTGGTGCCGGTGTCGATGATCCAGTTGGCGGACGAGGGCAGCGTGCCGGACGGGCCGGTGAAGTCGTCGCTCCACACGAGGTTCCACCCGGACGGTGTCGGGGGCACCGCGGCCTGGGCGGTCATCGAGACGCCGGCGAGTGCTGTGGTGAGCGCGAGGACGCCGGCGCCCAGGGCGAGCCGGCGGCGTGGTCGGGGCACGGTGGCGGAGGCGGCCGGAGCCGCCGGGATCGGGTTCATTCGGGGTGCCTCTCTGCGGGGGACGGGTCCGGGAGAGCGCTCTCTGAGAGCGATTTCTACGCGCCCGTCCCCGCACTTGTCAACGCTTGTCGATGGCCTCCGCCGGCTGCGGCCGGCGCAGCACCACCTGCTCCAGCGCGGTCCACGCCGTGGTGGTGACCAGATAGAGCACGGCCGCCAGCGGCACCACGAGCGCCACCAGCACCGTGCCGTACGGCAGCAGCGGGAGCAGCCGCCCGAGCACCGCCGCGCCCGGCCCCTCGGCCGGCGTACCGGCCACGGTGCCGGTGGCCGCCGCCGCCCGGCGCATCCGCCGCGAGGACCACCAGGCCAGCGCCAGCAGCGCGGCCAGCAGCACCCCGAACACCAGCGGCACCGGACCGGCCAGCCCGTCGCCGAGGTGCCACCCCAGCGGTACGCCGGCGAGCCGCTCCCCCAGCAGCTCCGGTGCGCCGTCACCGGTGGCGAACAGGCGGTACATGACAAGGAAGAACGGTGCCTGCAACAGCGCCGGCAGGCAGCCGGCGACCGGGCTGGCCCCGGCGTTGCGGTAGAGCGCGAACAGCTCGCTCTGGAGGCGGGCCGGATCGTCGGCGTACCGGCGCTGGAGTTCCCGTACCTCGGGGGCGAGCGCGGTGCGGCGCCGCTCCCCGCGGACCTGCGCCACTGTCAGCGGGGAGATCAGCAGCCGGACGGCGACGGTGAACAGGACGATGGCGGCGGCCGTCGCGGCGCCGCCGGCGAGCGGGGCGAGCACGTCGGCGAGCCAGGTGACGACTGTGGCCGCGGCCGAGGCCGCGGAATGCAACGGTGCGAAGGCGAGCATGGGTGGACCCCTCGATGGCGATTCCGGGTGTCCCGGGCGGCGGCATGCCGCGCGGCGGGACTGATGACGACGGAATCGGCCGCGAAAGCCGGGGTGGAGGAACCGGCGGCCCGCCGACGCGGGCCGGAAGGTGGCTACGCGGCCGAGGGGCGCAGGCCGGGCGCGCGGGGACGCGGACGCCCCGGCGCGTCCGGGTCGACCTGCCGGGGCACGCCCCGACGGCGGGCGCGGGCACGCAGGGCGGCGGCGAACCGGGTGCCGGGCGGCGTGGGCAGCGCGCGAACCCGCAGCGCGAGCAGGGTCGCCAGCAGCAGCGCGGCGACGACCGCCGCACCGGCGAGCAGCCCGGCCGGCCGGTCGGCGACCAGCGCGAGGGCGTAGGCCCACGCCCCCGTCAGCACCGCCAGGATCCCCGCCACACGGTGACAGTAGCCCGCCGTGTCACGCCCCGCGGCCCGTGCGTCCACGCCGCCGCGCCGCCGGGCGGACCCCCACGACCCGAACGGGCGAACCGGCGCCGACACGCCGCCGGGCGCGTTTCCGGGCCCGGACACGGTGGGTAACAGGCCATCGACCACGCGGCACGGTGCCGCAAGCGGTCCCGAGGAAGACGGTGGTGACGATGAGTGGCTCAGTGGCGGAGCGGGAGCGGAGCGCCGCAGCGGGCGGAACCGACCTGCTGACAGTCGGCGTCGAGGAGGAGTTCCTGCTCGCCGACCCGCACACCGGGACCGCCGTACCCGCCGTGGACCTGGTGATGGAGCAGGTGCCGGCCGAGCTGCGGGGCCAGGTGGAACGCGAGTTCCAGACCAGCCAGATCGAGATCGGCAGCCCGCCCGGGCTGGACCTGTCCTCGATCCGGCACTCGCTGTCGATGCTGCGCGCCGAGCTGGCCGACGCGGCCGAGCGGGCCGGAGTACGGCTGCTGGCGATCGGCACCGGGCCGGTCGACGGGCCGGTGCCGCCGGTGGTGGACAAGCCGCGCTTCGACCGGATGATCGAGCGGTTCCGGCTGCTGGTGCCCGGCCCCGGCAACAACGGCATGCACATCCACGTCGGCATTCCCGACCCGGACACCGGCGTGCAGGTGCTCAACCACGTCCGGCCGTGGCTGCCGATCCTGCACGCGGCCACCGCGAACTCCCCGTTCTCCCGGGGCGAGGACACCGGGTACGCGAGCTGGCGCTCGGTGGAGTGGGAACGCTGGCCGTCGGTCGCGCCCACCCCGTACCTGGAGTCGCACGAGCACTACGAGCGGCTGATCCGGCAGCTCATCGCCAGCGGCGTGATGCTGGACGAGGGAATGCTCTACTGGTACGCCCGGCTCTCCGCCAAGTACCCCACCGTGGAGATCCGCATCGGCGACGTCTGCCCGTCGGTGGACGACGCGGTGCTGGTGGCGGCGCTGGTCCGCGCGCTCGTCGCGACAGCGCTCACCGACATCGCCGCCGGCCGTCCGGCCGTCAACACCGACCACCACCTCCTGGTGGCGGCGCACTGGCGGGCCGCCCACGACGGGCTGGAGGGCGAGGGCGTCGACCTCACCGACGGTGAGCTGCGCCCGGCCTGGGAACTGCTGGACCGGCTCGTCGACCGGCTGCGCCCGGAACTGGAACGGCACGGCGACCTGGACCGGGTCACCGATCTGCTGGGCGGGCTGCGCCGGCACGGCAGCGGCGCGGCGCGGCAGCGCGCGGTGTTCGAGCGCACCGGCAGCCTCGTCGACGTGGTCGCGGACGTGGCACGGCAGACCCGTGGCTGAGCGGCCGTGCGGCCGCGGCCCGGCGTGACAGGATGGGCGACGTGGCCGAGCGCATGATCGTCATCGGCGGCGACGCCGCCGGAATGTCGGCGGCGTCGCAGGCGCGACGCCGCCGCCGCGACCGCTCCGACCTGGAGATCGTCGCGTTCGAGCGGGGGCACTTCACCTCCTACTCGGCCTGCGGCATCCCCTACTGGGTGAGCGGCGTGGTCGAGGAGCGGGACGAGTTGATCTCCCGCGACCCGGAGACCTTCCGCGACGAGTTCGGCATCGAGGTCCGCACCCGGCACGAGGTCACCGCCATCGACCTCGACCGCCGCGAGGTCCTCGCGCGGGACCTGGACGGCGGCGGCGAGGTCCGCGCCGGTTTCGACACCCTGGTGTACGCCACCGGCGCGTCACCGATCCAGCCGGACTGGGCGCGCGACGACGTGTCGGGGGTGTTCGGCGTGCAGACGCTCGACGACGGCGCGGCGCTGATCGACTGGCTCGCACGTGAGCCCCGGCCGCGGCGGGCGGTGGTGGTCGGCGGCGGCTACGTCGGCGTCGAGATGGCCGAGGCGCTCGTGCAGCGCGGGCTCTCGGTGCAGCTGGTCGAGCAGGCCGACCAGCCGATGTCGACTGTGGACCCGGACATGGGCGAGCTGGTGGTCGAGGCGATGCGGGCCACCGGGATCAACGTCCGTACCGGCATCACCGTCACCGGCCTGGAGGAGCGGGACGGCCGGATCCGCGCGGTGCTCACCGACGAGGGGCCGATCCCGGCCGACGTCGTGGTGCTGGGTCTCGGGGTACGCCCCAACACCGCGCTCGCCGAGGCCGCCGGCCTGCCGATCGGTCCCTCCGGGGCGATCCGGGTGGACCGGCGGATGCGGGTGCCGGGCGTGCCCGGCGTCTGGGCGGCGGGCGACTGCGTGGAGTCCCTGCACCGGGTCAGCGGCATGCCGGTGCACATCCCGCTCGGCACGCACGCCAACAAGCAGGGCCGCGTGGCGGGCATCAACATCGGCGGCGGGTACGCCACCTTCCCCGGCGTCATCGGCACCGCCGTCACAAAGGTCTGCGAGCTGGAGGTGGGCCGCACCGGGCTGCGCGAGCGGGACGCCCGGGAGGCCGGCTTCGAGTTCGTCACCGTGCACACCCAGTCGACGAACCGGGCCGGCTACTACCCGGGCGCGCGGCCGATGACGATCAAGCTGATCGCCGAGCGGCCCAGCGGGCGGCTGCTCGGGGCGCAGATCGTCGGCTGGTCCGAGGCGGCCAAGCGGATCGACGCGCTCGCGGTGGCACTGTGGAACGGCATGACGGTGGACGAGATGACAGCGCTCGACCTGGGGTACGCGCCGCCGTACGCCCCGGTGTGGGATCCGGTGCTGATCGCCGCCCGCAAGGCCGTCGACGCCCTCGCCGCCGTGTAAGGAAGGGCCCCCTATTAACGCCTCCGGTAGAGGAAGGGCCCCTTCTTAACACCGAGACCCGGGTTTGTCGGTGCCGGGGGTTAGCGTGTGCGCGTCGCCGGTCCGGCACTCCCCTCGGAGGTAACCCCACATGTCCCAGGAGACGACCTACCTCGAACTGTCCGAAGTGGACGGTGGAGCCCACAAGTTCTACGAGGTGGTGGTCGACGACACCGCGATGACAGTGCGCTTCGGGCGGATCGGCGACCAGGGCCAGGTGAAGACCAGCACCTACCCGGACAACTCCCGCGCCCGCGCCGCCGCGGCGAAGAAGATCGGCGAGAAGATCCGCAAGGGGTACGCCCCGGCGGTGCCCGGCGTACGCCAGAAGCGCACTGTCTCGCGCCGGCAGATCGTCAGCACCCGCTCGACCGCCCGCACCGCCCCGGTCCTCTGGCGGTACGCCTCGGGCGCCCCCGCCTTCGGCATCTTCGTCGACGACAGGCACTGCATGGTCGGCAACGAACACGGCGTGATCACCACGCTCGACCACGACGCCCGCCTGGTCAACCAGGTCCGGCTGCCCGACGGGGTGAAGTGCATCGTCGCCGACGACGCCTGGGTCTACGCCGGCTGCGACGACGGCAACGTCTACGACCTGTCCGGCAAGGTGCCCCGCGCGGCGTACGCGATCGCGCCCGAGATCGACATCTACTGGCTGGACATCCACGACGGCGTGCTGGGCGTGTCCGACCGCGACGGCGGCATCTCGGCGATCGACCACGAGGACGAGTTCCTCTGGCGCCGGCCGGGGCGGGGCCGGTCGGCGTGGATGGTCCGCTGCGACGCCGACGCGCTCTACCACGGCCACTCGCAGGGCGTCACCGGTTACGACTGGCGCACCGGGCGGGAGCTGTGGCACACCGGCACCGGCGCGGTGCTGTTCGGCTGGCAGGAGCGCGACGCGGTCTTCGCCGGCACCGGCACCCGCGAGGTGGTGCGCCTGCGCAAGGACGGCCGGGCCGAGCAGGTCTACCGCTGCGACTCGGCGGTCTTCTCCTGCGCCACAGCCGAGGGCGGCCGGTACGTGTTCGCGGGCGACAGCGCCTCCTCGATCTACTGCTTCGACCAGGCCGGCAACCGGTTGTGGAAGCTCGGCACCGGCTGCGGCTCGGCATACTCGATGCAGTACCACGACAACCGGCTCTACGTGGTCACCACGAGCGGCCACCTGGCCTGCATCGACGCGAGCGAGGCGGCGATCCGGGCGGCCGAGGGGGGCAGCGTGCCCGACGTGGTCGACGTCAAGGCACCGGCCCGGATGCCGGAGACGGCCGCCTGGACCTCGGTCGAGGTGACCACCGACGACCGTGACGGCGTGCTGGTGCAGTGCGTCGAGCAGGGCGGCCGGCTGCGCGTGCACGTCCTCGCCGACGGCTACCGGCGGGACTGGTCGGTGCAGTTCCCCAAGGGCATCCGTGAGCCGGGCGCGCGCTACCTGGTCACCGAGGTCCGCGAGTCGGGCCGTGGCGGCTTCTACCGGGCGTACGGGGACATCCGCCGACTGCGCTGACGCGCACCGGCGAGGCGGGCCGCACGAGGCCGGGCCGGGACAGCGGATCGTCGCCGTACCGGCCAGGATGTGCCGATGCGGTACGACATTCCCGAAGGGCTGCGCTGGGTCGAGCGGACGGAGGCCGGCCGGGCGTGGCTCGCGGAGCTGCCCGGCCGGCTGGCCCACTGCGTCGCGCGGTGGGAGCTGACGGTCGGCCCGCCGTTCGCGTACGCGTTCGCCTCGCTGGCGCTGCCCGCGACGCTTCCCGACGGCACGCGGGCGGTGCTGAAGCTCCAGTACCCGGACGACGACAGCGTCCACGAGGCGACAGCGCTGGCACACTGGGCCGGGCGGGGCGCGATCCGGCTGCTCGCCCACGACGCCGACCGGCGCGCGCTGCTCGTGGAACGGTGCGACCCCGGTACGCCGTTGCACGCGCTGGCGGCCGACGTCGCGCTCGACGTCGCGGTCGGCCTGCTGCCGGGGCTCGCGGTGCCGGCCGGCGCGCCGTTCACCTCGCTGGCCGAGGAGGCGGCCGGGTGGGCGGAGCGGATGCCTGGCAACTGGCGACGGGCCGGCCGCCCGTACGAGCGGCGCCTGCTCGACGCCGCGCTCGGGCTGCTCGCCGAGCTGGCGCCGGGCCAGGGCGAGCAGGTGCTTGTCAACCAGGACCTGCACGCCGGCAACATCCTGGCCGCCGCACGCGAGCCGTGGCTGGTGATCGACCCGAAGCCGCTGGTCGGCGAGCGGGAGTTCGCCGTGGTGCCGCTGGTGCGCGGCGCGGAGCTGGGGCACTCCCCGGCGGCGGTGCGGCACCGGCTCGACCGGCTCAGCGCCGGCCTGGGCCTGGACCGGGAGCGGGTACGCGGCTGGGCGATCGGTCAGACGGTGGCCTGGAGCATCGGCGGCGACCAGGTCTTCCCCGGCAACGTCGAGGTCGCCCGGTGGCTGCTCGACGAGACGTGACAGCGCCGCCGCACCCGGGAGGGCGCGACGCGGCCGACGCGACAGCCGGTGCGGCGCGCGGTCAGCCCGCCTGGCAGGCAGGGCACCAGTAGAGGTTGCGGCCGGCCAGTGTGCCCCGGCTGACCGGGGTGCCGCAGACGTGGCAGGGCGCGCCGGGGCGGCGGTAGACGTACACCTCGCCACCGTGCCTGTCGACGCGCGGCGCGCGGCCTGTCACCTCCGGCAGGTCGGCGTCGCGCACCGTGTCGATCCGCCCCCGCTCGACAGCCCGGTTCATCAGCGCGACCAGGTCTGCCCAGAGTTCGGTCCAGCCGGCCGGCGTCAGTTCCCGCCCGGGCAGCAGCGGCGGCAGCCCGGCCCGGAACAGCGCCTCGGTCACGAAGATCAGGCCGGTGCCGGCCACCACCGACTGGTCGAGCAGCAGCGCCGCGAGCGGGGTGGGGCTGCGCCGGATCCGCGCGTACGCCCGGTCCGGGTCGGCGTCGGCGCGCAGCGGGTCCGGCCCGAGCCGGTCGCGCAGCGCCGCCACCTCCGGCGGGGTCAGCAGCTCGCAGGCGGTCGGGCCGCGCAGCTCCAGCCAGTTCCGGTCGCTGTGCAGGCGCAGCCGCAGCTGCCCGACCGGGGCCGGCGGCTCCCCCGGCCCGTCGGCGAACTTCCCGTACAGACCCAGGTGTACGTGCAGCGTCAACTCGCCCGCGTAGTGGTGCAGCAGGTGCTTGCCGTACGCCTCGGTGCCGTCCAGCACGGTGCCGCTCAGGCGGGCCGCGCCCTCGGCGAAGCGGCCCTGCGGGCTGTCGGCGTGCACCTTGTCGCCCGCGAACAGCTCGGCGTGCCGGGCGGCGAGGCGGTGGATGCTGTGTCCCTCTGGCACGACCGCCAAGCGTAGCCAGCGGGTCGCACCGTCGGCGACGTCGGGTCGTGGGACGGCATTGAATCGATGCTCGTCGACTGAAAGACTGGCTGCGGTAGCGCTCGGGAGCCAGTGCGAGCCGCTCGATCTCGCCGGAGGGACAAGCGCGGGGTGATGCGCCGCCCCGGTGCCGGGCAGTCGTCTCCGGCAGTCCACCGTGCCGCCGCGCCGCCCCTCGGGGACGGCTGGGCACCAGCCGATCACGCGGCGGCGACATCGCGGTCCACCACCGCGGCGCCGACCGCCCCCGGCGCCCCCAGCTCGGGAGAGACACATGCTCCGTACGCTCGGCGCGGCCCTGGCCGCCGCGCTCGCCCTGACCGGCCTGGCCGCCTCGGCGGACGCCGGCCGGTCCCCCGCCACCACGGCGATGACGCCTGCCACCGCGGCGACGCCAACCCCCACGCCCACGTACGCCTGCCCGCCGGCGCTGCCGGTCACCGGCCAGGTGACCGGTGCCACCACGACCAGCATCACCATCACCTACTGGATGGTGCTCAGCCCGCCCTGCGGCTACGACCCGCCGCTCCTCATCAGCCTCTTCGCCAGCCGCGAGGACGCCACCGCGTGGCGCGATCCGGTGGCCGAGGCGGTCACCGGGCCGGAACGGTCGGGGAAGGTGACGCTCGGCGGCCTGACCCCCGGTACCGAGTACTGGTTCCGGTTCGGCGACACCAAGGGCACGCGGGATCCGTACGTGATCGGCGGCCCGGCGCGCACGCTGTCGCTCTGTTCCGCGACGGCCACCATCGACAGCCGGTGGGACGGTGGCTTCGTCGCGACAGTGACGGTGCGCAACGACGGCGCCGAGCCGGTCCCGGGCTGGCTCGTGTCGTGGCGGTGGTCCGGTGACGAGCACATCCGGTCGGTCTGGGGCGGCGTGGTCGAGGGCGCCGGGCAGGACGTCGCGGTGCGCAACGCCTCCTGGAACGGGACGCTGGCACCCGGCGGTTCGGCGACGTTCGGCCTGCTCGTGGCGGCGGGCACGACGCCCGCCGCGATCACGCCGGTCTGCGGGCGGTGACCGCCATGCGACGGCACGGCGGCAGGGGCCGCCTCCTGGCGGCGGGGCTGGCGCTCACGGTGGCCCTGGCGGCGACAGTGCTGGGGCCGGCGGCGGGTGCGCTCGCCGCGCCGGTGACGGTCACGAACGGCACCCAGTTCACCGACACGAGCGGCGCGGTGGTGCACGCCCACGGCGGCGGCGTGCTCGAGGTCGGCGACTACTACTACTGGTTCGGCGAGAACCGCAACCCGGACAACACGTTCCGGGCGGTGTCGGTCTACCGTTCCACGGACCTGCGTACCTGGGAGTTCCGCAACAACGTGCTCACCCAGTCGTCGGCCGCCGAACTGCGGGTCGCCAACATCGAGCGGCCGAAGGTCGTCTACAACGCGGGCACCGGCCGGTTCGTGATGTGGATGCACAAGGAGAACGGGTCCGACTACAACGAGGCGCGGGCCGCCGTCGCCTCCTCGGCGACTGTGGACGGGAACTACACCTACCACGGCAGCTTCCGGCCGCTGGGGCAGCACATGTCCCGCGACATCACGCTCTACAACGACAACGGCACCGCGTACATGATCTCGGCGGCCGACGACAACTACGACCTGAACATCTACCGGCTCACGCCGGACTACCTGAACGTGGCCGCCCTGGTGGGCAACTTCTGGGACGGTGCCCACCGCGAGGCGCCCGCGATGTTCAAGCGGGGCTCGACGTACTTCCTGCTGACGTCGGGGGCGACGGGCTGGAGCCCGAACCAGGCCCGGTACGCCACCGCGCCGAGCATCGCGGGGCCGTGGAGCGGCTGGACCGACGTGGGCAACGGCACCACCTTCAACTCCCAGCCGGCCTTCGTGCTGCCGATCCAGGGCACGTCCGGCACCAGCTACCTCTACCTGGGTGACAGGTGGGCGGGCGCGTGGGGCGGCCCGGCCAACGACTCCCAGTACGTGTGGCTGCCGATCACCTTCCCGACCGCCACCAGCATGAGCCTGACCTGGTATCCGTCGATCACCATCGACACGGCGGCGGGCACCGTCACCGGGAACTCGCCCGCGTACTACCGCGTCACGGCCCGGCACAGCGGCCGGGTGCTCGATGTGATCAACGGCTCCACGGCGAACAACGCCGAGGTCAAGCAGTGGAGCTGGAACGGCGGCGGCAATCAGCGGTGGGAGTTCCAGGACGCCGGAGGTGGCTGGTTCCGCCTGGTCAACGCCGGAAGCGGCAAGTGTCTCGACGTCGCGAACGCGTCCACCGCCGACGGCGCCAACATCATCCAGTACACCTGCGGCAGCGGCGCCAACCAGCAGTGGCAGTGGGCCGCGCTGGGCGGCTGGTTCCAGCTGCGGGCGCGGCACAGCGGCAAGTGCCTGGACGTGGTGAACGCCGGCACCGGCGACGGCGCGGACGTGCAGCAGTACACCTGCGGCGCGGGCACCAACCAGCAGTGGTCACGCACCGTGTCCTGACCGGCGCCGATCTCCGCACGCTCCGGTGCTGGTCGCCTGAGCGTGCGGAGCAGCCGACGGGTGTCGATTTCGGCACACCTGGGTACTTCCTTTCTGTCATGCGCGGCCTCCGCGCCTGGATCAGGAGGTGCCATCGTGAAGATCCTGTCCCGCCGGAACCCTCCGGCGACCAGTACCGATACCAACGGCGACGGCGTGGTCGACGAGCGCGACCGGACCGCCGAGCAGCCGGCCGGCCGGCCGGTGGTCACCGACCGCGACGAGGAGCGGACCACGTACCGCAGCGCCGCCACCGCGACCGAGAACGAGCGTGCCCGAGACGCGGTGGCCGACCGGGACGCGCGCGATCTCGACGCGGCGACGCCGGCCGACGACCGCACGACCGACCTCCGGGGAGCGGCCACGACGGCCCACGGCCGGAACGCGGCGGCCGACGACGAGCCGGACGCCGAGGCCCGGCGCCGGGCCGCGGACCGGGGCGCGGCGGCGCGAGCGGTCACCGGCCGCCGGGTCGACGCCGACACCCGGACGGTTCCGGTGACCGACGCCCGGACCGCCGGTGCGACGCCCGCCGTCGGAGCCCCCGTCGCCGAGCCCACCGTCGACCTGGACCGCGACGGCCGCCCGGACCACACCGACCTCGACCGGGACGGCCGCCCCGACGGTACGGATGCCGACCGCGACGGCCGGGTGGACCGGCCGGAGCCGTACACCACAAAGCGTCCCCGGGCCAGCCTGCTCGCCACGCTCGGCCTGATCGTCTCGGTGGTCGGGGCGTTGTTCGTGCTCTCCGGCACGCTCGCCGGGTACGGCATCGGGCTCGGCGCGGCCGGCGCGGTGCTGGCGGTGCTGGGCCTGATCGCCACCCGTCGGCGGCACGTGGCCGGCAAGACCGACGCGCTGATCGGCATCGCGGTGGGCCTTTCCGCGGTGGTGCTCGGCATCGTGGCGATGACCGGCCAGTTCGACTGGCCGACCACCGACGGCGACTGGGTGGGCCGCTTCCGCGAGTGGCTCGACTCACAGTTTGGCGCCTGGTTCTGACGGGCACCTTTCCGATCGCCGGCAGGGCCGGCCAGCCCGATCAGATCTGGTGGTTCACCAGCCGGGCGACACCTCTTTCGGGGGCGGCGGTTCGCCGCCCCCGAAGTGTGTCCGGCGTCGGCGCAATGATTGCTCACTGGTGACCGATTCAACGCAACGATTCGCCGCCGAACGCAACTTCTCGCGGTGGATGTCGTCTACCGGGGCCGCATAACGTTGGACCACGGCGCCAGCCCGTGGGCCGACGGTGGCCGGGCGCGCCCGACCCTGGGAGCACGACATGACGATGGACGCCATCCGCCAGCGCTTTCTGATGTGCCGGCCGACGTACTTCGCCGTCGACTACGCGATCAACCCGTGGATGGACCCCACCGCCCCGGTCGACGCCGACCTGGCGATCCGGCAGTGGGAGCGGCTTCGCCGGACGTACCTGGACCTGGGCCACGAGGTCGAGCTGATCGAGCCGGTCGCCGGCCTGCCGGACATGGTCTTCGCCGCGAACGGCGGCACCGTGATCGACGGCAGGGCCATGGCGGTGCAGTTCCGCGACCCGCAGCGCGCCGACGAGGCGCCCGCGTACCGGGCCTGGTTCGAGGGCGCCGGCTTCGAGATGTACGACCCGAAGCACGTCAACGAGGGCGAGGGCGACGTCCTGCTGGCCGGCGACCACCTGCTCGCCGGCACCGGGTTCCGCACCGCGCACGCCTCCCACGCGCAGCTCCAGGAGGTCTTCGGCTACCCGGTGGTGACCATGCAGCTGGTGGACCCCCGCTTCTACCACCTGGACACCGCGCTCACGGTGCTCGACGAGCGCACCGTGGCGTACCTGCCGGAGGCGTTCTCCCCCGGCAGCCGGGCGGTGCTGCGCCGGCTGTTCCCGGACGCGATCCACGCCACCATGGCCGACGCCGAGGTGCTGGGCCTGAACGCGGTCAGCGACGGCCGGCACGTGGTGCTGCCCGCGCAGGCCACCGACCTGGCCGCGAAGCTGCGCGACCGGGGCTACGAGACCATCGGGATCGACCTGTCCGAGCTGCGCAAGGCCGGCGGCGGACCGAAGTGCTGCACGTTGCGACTCCGTCAGGGAAAGGCGAGCAAGTGATCATCGACGACATGCTGCGGACTCCGTCCGCGGTCCGGGACGCGGAGCGTCACACGGCGCACAACTACCACCCGCTGCCCGTGGTGATCTCGTCGGCCGAGGGCGCCTGGCTGACCGACGTGGACGGCCGCCGCTACCTCGACTGCCTGGCGGGATACTCGGCGCTGAACTTCGGCCACCGGCACCCGAAGCTGATCGAGGCCGCGCACGCGCAGCTCGACCGGCTCACGCTGACCAGCCGCGCGTTCATCCACGACCAGTTCGCCGACTTCTGCCGCGAGCTGGCCGCGCTCTGCGGCAAGGACCTGGTGCTGCCGATGAACACCGGCGCCGAGGCGGTGGAGACCGGCATCAAGGTGGCCCGCAAGTGGGGCTACCAGGTCAAGGGCGTCACGCCGGGCCAGGCCAACATCGTGGTGGCGGAGGGCAACTTCCACGGCCGTACGACCACGATCGTCAGCTTCTCCACCGACGAGGACGCGCGCGCCGACTTCGGGCCGTACACCCCGGGTTTCACTGTGGTCCCCTACGGCGACCTGGACGCGCTGACCGAGGCGATCGACGAGAACACGGTGGCCGTGCTGCTGGAGCCGATCCAGGGTGAGCAGGGTGTCGTGGTGCCGCCGGAGGGCTACCTGCCGGGTGTGCGCCGGGTCTGCACCGAGCGCGACGTGCTGTTCGTCGCCGACGAGATCCAGTCGGGGCTGGGGCGTACCGGGGCGACGTTCGCCTGCGAGCACGAGGGCGTCGAGCCGGACATGTACCTGCTGGGCAAGGCGCTCGGCGGCGGCATCGTGCCGGTGTCGGCGGTGGCGGCGAACCGCGACGTGCTGGGTGTGCTTCAGCCGGGCCAGCACGGCTCGACGTTCGGCGGCAACCCGCTGGCCTGCGCGGTAGCGACCGAGGTGGTCCGGCTGCTGGCCACCGGCGAGTTCCAGCGCCGCTCGGCCGAGCTGGGCGAGCGGCTGCACGCCGGCCTGCGCGGCCTGATCGGCAAGGGCCTGGTGGCGGTACGCGGTCGCGGCCTGTGGGCCGGGCTGGACATCGACCCGGCGCTGATGACGGGCCGGCAGGCGTGCGAGCGGCTGATGGAGCGCGGTGTGCTCGCGAAGGACACGCACGGCTCGACCATCCGGCTCGCCCCGCCGCTGGTGATCACCGAGGACGAGATCGACCACGCGGTGGCGCAGCTCGCCGCCGTGCTGGCCGGCTGAGGGCGTACGCCTCACTCCGTACACGAGAAGGCGCCGGGACCGCGACGGTCCCGGCGCCTTCGCGCGTGCCGGTCACTGACGCGGCAGCCGCATCGCCATGGTCGGCGCCTCGGCCATCACCGAGTTCGGCGTGTACTTCGCGTCGCTGCTCATGTCGTCGGCGCGGCCGATCTGCACGCCCGGGTACAGCTCGATCAGGTCGCCCTCGGCCAGCACCCGGGACTGCTGCGGCGCCAGCGCGATCCGCTCGTGCTCGGCCATCGAGCCGCCGGGGCGTACGCCGGAGCCGTTGGTGCTGGTGTCGGTGACCACCACCTCGCCCACCCGCAGCTCCAGCCGGATGTGGCTGCGGCTGATCCAGCGGCGGGCCTCGTCGTTGAGCCACTGGCCGAGCGTCACCCCGCCCGGGCCGTCGGGCGCCCGGCCGATCGCCACCGGCTCGGTCTCGGTCAGCACGAACCGCTTGCGGACCAGCCCGCCGATGCGCGCCGCGAGCACCACGGTACGCGGGCGCGGGCCGGCGTCGGAGAGCCGTGCGCCGTGCCGGGGGCAGGTCGGCGCCCCGGTACGCAGCGTGGGCGGCGGCTGCTCGGCCGGCACCCGGTCCACGGCGGCCAGGTCGGCGAACGCGCCCCCGCCCCCGCCGCCGCCGAACAGCGCGCACCCCGGCTCCGGGCAGCGCCACTTCCGGGAGAGCAGCTTGACCCCGGCCGGGGAGCGGCTGCCGGTGGCCGGGTCCTGGCCGCCGCCGACGTGCGCGATGAAGACCGGCCCGCCGGCGCCGGGCACCGGGGCGAGCACGCGGCCCGCCTGCCCGACCCACGGGTACCGCCCGACGAGCCCGTCCAGCCGCGCCCGGGTGAGCACCGGCAGGCCGAGCAGGTCGGCCACCTCCAGCATCCGGTCACCGGGCTGGTCGAGCACCTCCACCAGGCCGTCGTCGGCCCAGCGGCGCACCACCATCCGCTCGTTGGAGGTCAGGTCGGCGTCGGACAGCAGCGCCCGGTGCACGATCGCGTAGACCGGGACGCTGTCCTCGCCGATCTGCCGGGACAGCGCGTCGATCACCATGCCGAGCCGCAGCAGGCTGGCCGGACGGCCGCCGTCCAGGTTCTGCCACCGGATGACCTCGGCCAGGTCGACCACGGCCCGGGCCAGCGACGGGTCGGTGCAGACCCGCCCCTCGATGGCGTCGAGCACCTTGCTGATCTCGAATCTCATGCCGCAGCTCCGCACGATGTCGTCAGTGACGCGGCCGGGCCCGTTCGCCCCGCCGCGCCGCGCGCCACCACCGCGGCGCGCCCTCCACCACCCGACGACCCTACCGGCAGCCGGTCGGCTCAGGCCGCGCGCAGCGGCCGGCCCACGTCGTGCAGGTGCGCCAACGCCTGCCGGTACGACTCGACCAGCCCGGTCTCCGCGTACGGGACGCCCTGCTCGGCGCAGTACGCCATCACCAGCGGCCGGGCCCGGCGCAGGTTGGCGCGCGGCATGTTCGGGAACAGGTGGTGCTCGATCTGGTAGTTGAGCCCGCCCAGCGCCAGGTCGACGAACCGGCCGCCGCGTACGTTGCGCGAGGTCAGCACCTGCTTACGCAGGTAGTCCAGCTCGTCGTCGGCGGTCGGCATCGGCATGCCCTTGTGGTTCGGGGCGAACGAGCAGCCCATGTAGAGGCCCCACAGCCCCTGGTGCACGGCGACGAACAGCAGCGCCTTGGCCGGTGACATGACCGCGAACAGCAGCCCGAGATAGCCGGCGGCGTGCGCGGCGAGCAGCAGCGCCTCCACGGCCCGGTGCCGCATCGGCACCCGCCACCGCCCGTCCGGCTCGCGGCCGACGAGCGCCTGCACGCTGGCCACGTGCAGCGCCAGCCCTTCCAGCAGCAGCAGCGGGAAGAACAGCCACGCCTGGCGGCGGGCCATCCACCGGCTCAGGCCGCGCGTGGCCGTCGCCTGCTCGTACGTCCAGACCAGCGCGCCCGCGCCGACGTCCGGGTCCTCGTCGGTGTGGTTCGGGTTGGCGTGGTGGCGGTTGTGTTTGTCCACCCACCAGCCGTAGCTGAGACCGACCGCCAGGTTGCCGGCGACCAGTCCGGCCGCCTCGCTCGGCCCGCGCCGGCGGAACATCTGCCGGTGCCCGGCGTCGTGGCCGAGGAAGGCCACCTGTGTGGTGGCCGCCGCCATGACCACCGCCAGGAGGATCTGCCACCACGAGTCGCCGACGAGCGCCACCACCACCCAGCCGGCCACAAACACGCCGAGCGTCAGCGCGATCCGGAGCGCGTACCGGCCGGGCCGCCGCTCGAACAGCCCCGCCTCGGCGATCCGGCGGGACAGCCGCGCGTAGTCGCTGCCCCGCCGTGCCGCGGGTTCCGTCAACGTGGAAGAAGTCATGTCGCCCCCGATGCCGCGAGCCACGCTCTCGTACGCGACTCTCCGTCACCGATTCTGGCGATTTTCGTCGCCGTGGGTAATCCCGCAGACCCCCGGCCCGATGGTGGTGCTGTCCCTACCCCGCCGGGCCGGACCAGCGCAAACGATCTTCGTCACATCGCAGCGAGCCCGCTCGCCGGTGGGCGCACCCGCTCTGACCAGCTAGTCTGGACGAAAAGATGAGTGTTGCTCACCCGAACGGCCAGGTGCGGGCCGCAGGGTCATCGACAGACGGGAGACAGCGCGGTGCGTGGATTGACAGACAAGGTTGTGCTCGTGACAGGCGGCGGCTTCAGCCCCGATCAGGTCGGCTCCGGACTCGGCATGTCCATGTGCGTCGAGCTGGCCGCCGAGGGCGCGAAGGTCGTCGTCTCCGACCTCTCCCTGGAGCGCGCCGAGGCGACCGTCGCGCGGATCAAGGAGGCCGGCGGGGACGCGGTGGCGGTGGCCGCCGACGTCATCGACGAGGACTCGGTACGCGCCATGGTGAGCGCCGCTCTCGACGCGTACGGGCGCATCGACGTGCTGGTGAACAACGCGGGCGTGTTCGGCGCGTACGTGCCGCTGCTGGAGATCGAGAACAGCCAGTGGGACCGCGTCATGGAGGTCGACCTGAAGGGCGTCTTCCTCGCCACCAAGGCCACGCTGCCGCACATGCTGGAGCGCGGCAAGGGCGTCGTGATCAACGTGTCCTCGGCGTCCGGCCTGGTCGCCAGCGAGGTCGGCGCGGAGTACACCACCGCCAAGCACGGCGTCATCGGGCTGACCAAGCAGATCGCCTACGACTACGGCCACAAGGGCATCCGCGCGGTCGGCATCGGCCCCGGCGTGATCAAGACCGCCGCCTTCGAGGGCGCGGAGATCACCAGCGACTTCCCGTTCTACGACCTGACCATGCAGGCGCCCGCCGGCCGGTACGGCGAGCCGCACGAGATCGCCCGCGCGGTCTGCTTCCTCGCCAGCGACGACGCGTCCTTCATCCACGGCCACACCATCCCGGTCGACGGCGGTTCGCCGATCCGGTGAGACCGACGACACCGATCGATCCCGACGCGGCGAGCCCTCCCACCATCGCGGGTGAGAGGGCTCGCCGCGTTCGTCAGCCGAGCCGGGCGACGGCGTCGCGCAGCCGGACCAGATCGCGCCGGCGCCGCTCGTAGGTGGCGGCCAGCCCGATCAGCAGCAGCCCACCCACCCCCAGGAAGATCCAGCGGGGCATCAGGTCCCAGCCCCGGGCCAGCTCGTGCAGGGCCAGCGGCACCAGCGTGGCCGCGCCCAGCACCACCGGCGCCTGCCAGCGCCGGGCCGCCCCGCCGAGCACGACCGCCAGCGCCGCCGCGCCGAGCGCCAGCCGCCGCCACGGCTGCGGCTCACCGGAGACCAGCACCGACACGAGGCTCGGCAGGAACGCCGCGACGAGTCCCGGGCCGAGCGCCAGCCAACTGGTCAGCCCGGGCCGGCGCCGCAACGCCAGCAACCCGGCGCCCAGGGCGAGCGCCGCCGCCGACAGCGTGTACGCCTCCGGCACCGTCACCCCGCGCGCGGCCAGCAGCAGCCAGGCGCCGACCAGCTCGCTGCTCGCGGCCACCGCCGCGAGCACGCGCCGCCCGGCCGGCGACTCGCCCCGGCGCAGCACCCGGAGCGCGACGGCGACGCCCCACAGCACGCAGACGGCCGCCGCGTGCCGCAACGAGCCGCTGGCGAGCAGCAGCGCGAGCAGCGCCACGGCCTGCGCCGCCGCCTCCAGCACCCACGCACCGGCCCGCTTCGCGCCGACTCCGCCCGGCCCGTTCGCCGGCAGGGCCGGCCCGCCCACAGCACCCGACGTCACCGGCCCAGCCGCACCCGGCGCCAGAGCGGGCACGACGGGCCCGGCCGCTGCCGGCCGACGGGACCGGCCCGCGCGCAGCAGCGGCGCCGCGTGCGACGTCACCGCCGCGACGGCCAGGACGGCGAACGCCCCGGTACGCATCGGCTGCCCGGCCGCGATCGACGCGGTGACGGCGAACCCGGTGGCCGCCGCCACGGCGCCCAGCCAGCCCGCGATCCGGACCGGCGTCGACCGCCCGGCCACCCCGGTCACGACCCCGGCCACCACCAGCACACCCAGCGCGGTGAGCGTCAGGGCCCGGGTGGCGAGCAGGCCACCGAACCCGGGTACGGCCAGCACCGCCCCGAGCGGCACGAGCACCACCGGGCGCACACCGGTGAGCGCGGCGGCCAGCAGCGCGGCCAGCCCGATCCCGAACGCGACCGCCGGCACCACCGGCCAGGGCGCACCCGCCGCCGCCAGCAGCACCGGAAGCGCCACCGCGCCGAACGGCAGCGCGGCGAGCCACCACGCGACGCGGCGATCGGTGGCGGCGAAGGCTGCGGCGGCGACGCCCAGGGCCAGCAGCACCAGCCCGGCACGGGCGGTCTCGGCGGACGCCGCCGCGACGGCGGGCGCCCCGGACCAGGGCAGCACCGGCAGGTTCGCGAGCACCAGCAGCACCGGCCGCGCGGAGTCCAGCAACGCCAGCACGGCCAGCGCGGCACCCACCACCCGCGGCGCGACCGCCGGCCGGGCACCCGCCCCGGCGGCGAGCGCCAGCAGTACCCCCGCCGTGGCGTACGGCGCCACCGGTTCCCCGCCCGGCGCGACGACCGGGCCGAGGCCGACCCCGGCGAGCGCCACGGCGAGCCCCGCCGAGGCGTACCCGCTCAGGTCGGTCCACAGGCGACGGACGGCGAGGACGGCGGCGACCGGCACCACGACAGCGGCGGTAGCGCCCCGCAGTTGCCACCAGACCGGCGCACCCAGGCCGAGCAGCGCGACGGCCACCGCAGCCGGTACGGCAAGCAACGCCACCGCCAGCGCGACGCCGCCGACCACGGGCTGCGCGTCCCGCCCGCGCCGGCCCAGTGCCGCGAGCGCCACGCCGAGCACCACCGTCACGGCGAGCACGGCGACGGCACCGGCCGGGGCGGCGCAGCCGACCAGCAGCGCGTGCCCGAGCAGCACCGCCCCGGCCGACGCGGCGGCCGGCACGACGACCCGTCCCCCGCGCGGCCGGACCACCGCCGCCAGCAGCAGCGCGGTGGCCGCCGCGAGGTCCACGACCAGCACCAGCGGCCACGGCGTCGCCGTCACGGCCGGCACCGCGAGGGCGACCAGCCCGGCGGCCGCCACGCCGGCGAGCGGCCGGACGGCCCGCGGCGTCAGCAGCGCCACCGCCCCGGCGGTCAGCAGCAGGGCCACCGGAAGCTGCCAGCCCCAGGACGGAACCGGCACGTCCCGGCCGCCCTGCCAGGCCGGGAATCCGGCACTCGCGGTGGCCGCGCCGACCAGGCCGGTGAGCACGACCGCGACCTGGCCCAGCCCGGCGGCCACGGCGAGCGCGCCCACGAGCGGGCCGGTCCGGACCGGCGCCGGCAGCGCCCGGACCGCACCGGCGAGCGCCGCCACCACCAGGCCGGCGGCGAGCAGCAGCAGCCCCGGCCGCAGTTCGCCGACCGGCCGGATCAGCGCGAGGGCGAGCACCGGCACCAGCAGCCCGGTGGTCGTCGCGCGCCAGAGGCGGCCACCGGCGGCGAGCGCGCCGGCGACCACTGCGAGCGCCACCACCAGCAGCGGGCCACCGGCGAGCAGCGGCGTGCCCGCCGCGCGACCGACAGCCAGCGGCACCAGCGCGCAGCCGGCCGCCAGGACCAGCGCCACACCGTGTCCGGTCCAACCCAGCACCCGCCCGACCACCAGCGCCACGCGCGCCTCAGGGGTCCGGCGGCGCAGCGCGAGCACCACCGCGAGGTTGCCGAGCGCCACAGCGGTCAGCACCAGCGCCCAGCCGGCGGCGGTGGGCCGGAACGCGGCAGCGGCCAGCGGCAGCACCGGCTGGGCGAGCAGCCACGCCGCGAACCAGGGTGCGGTCAGCCGGCTGGCCAGGCCGTACCCGGCCGCCACCGCCGTGCCGGCCGCCGCGACAAGCGCCGCGTACCGGCTGCCGGGCAGGGCGGTCACCCCGAACAGGTCCACCGACCAGGCGGCGTACCCGTCCAGGACCACGAGCAGCAACGCCACCGAGGCGAGCGTCTCGGCGGTGCCGCGCAGCCCGCGCGCCCGGGCGACCAGCGGCGCGGCCAGGGCCAGCGCGGTCACGGCGAGCAGGATCAGCGCCCGGCCGGCCACCCCGAACGTGGTCCAGGCGACGGCGGTGAACACCACAGCGGCGGTGCCGAGCAGCAGTCCACCGAGGACGAACAGCAGGCCCTGGACCGCGCGGGTGGAGGTCTCCGCGCCGCCGGGGCGTACCGCTGGGGTGGGGGGAACCGGGCGCGGCGGCGTCACCGCCGGGTGCGGCGCGGGACCGGCGGCGTGCGGCGCGGGGATCTCCTGGCGGACCCGGGCGGCGAGCGCCGCCCGCCGCTGCCGGGCCGTGACCAGCCGGCCGGAGAGCTCCTGGTACGCGAGCCGGGCCGCCTCGACGCGCGGCACCAGCTCGCCGATCTCCCGGTCCAGCCGGATCACCTCGGCGGCGGGCGGGTAGGGCGGACGGCCGCAGCCGCGGCATCCGGCGACGAGGTCGGCCGGGGCGCCGCAACCGGGGCAGGGGTAGCCGGTGTTCTCCACCCGGCCAGCCTCGCGGGCGGCGGGGTGGAGGGACAGAGTAGGAGTACCTAGGGCCGGGTCTGCTCGTGTACCCAGGCGGTGTAACCGGGGTTGCCGCTGCCCTCCCGGCTGACCAGGATCTCCGGCACCTCGTACGGGTGGTTGGCCCGGATCTGGTCGACCAGGGCGTCCACCCGGTCCGGCGCGGTCTTGAACCGCACCTGCCACTCGACAGTGGTCTGGATCGCCGACTGCCACCAGTAGGTGCTGTCCACCGGGCCGCCGACCTGAGCACAGGCCGCCAGCCGGCCGGCGACGGCCGCGGCCGCCAGCACGTCCGCGACCCCGCGGGCGTCCACCACAGTCGTCACCACGCAGATCTGGTCCACCAGCGCACCCTACGTCGCCCGCCGCCACCGCGCTGAACAGGAGCTCCGGTGATTCGGCTCAGGTGTCGGCCGCGCCGTCGCGGTTGTCCGCGATCCACCTGTCGATGCGGGCCCACCAGTCGAAAAGCCAGTCGATGCGTTCCTGCTTGCCGGCCGGGATCTCCTCCGGCGGCACCGACCAGAACCGCATCACGATCCGCTTGTCCATCGGCAGCTCGCGCCACACGTCCGCGACGGTGAGCATCTGGTCCAGACCGGTGTGCGCCACGAAGATCACTCCGGCGTCCGGCGCGGCGTCGAGCGCGGCGAGCAGCCCGCCCGGCTGCGGGGCGAGCACGTGCCGCATCCGCTCGGCCCGCCGCGCCATCCGTTCCAGGCCGAGCGAGCGCAGCCGGTCGATCGCGCGCAGCCGGCGCGACGGGGTGAAGTTGCCGCCCTCCGGGAAGATCACGAAGGCGTCGTCGTCGTCCAGGCCGGTGGCCAGGTGCCCGACCTGCCGGGTCACCGACTCGCGCCCGTCCGGCCCGGCCGCGATGAACCGGTTGGGCAGCCGGTTGAGCAGCACGTCGATGGCCGGATCCCACTGGAGCGTCTCCTTGAGCACGATCCGGGGCTCACGGTTGAACCAGTTCACCAGCGCGTGGATCAGGATGAACGAGTCGCCCGGCCCGGCGTGCCGGCAGACCACCAGCTCGGGGCGGCCGGGCAGGGCGGTGTCCGGGTCGGTGCCGACCACGTCGATGCTCAGCCGCAGCGTCCACCGGGCCTGCCAGAACATGACCCGCAGGAACCAGCCGGCCAGGACGTAGTGGGCCCGCTGGAAGGCCGGCGCGCGCTTGTACACGCCGAAGCCCGAGGCGAGCCAGAGCACGAACAGGGCGAGCAGCGCGGCGGCGTCCCAGACCAGGTAGACGGTGCCGATCCAGAGCAGCCGCAGCGGGCGCAGCCGCCCCGGCACCAGCGGGGACGCGGCCAGCGCCAGCAGCGCCCAGCCGGGCAGCGTGGTCACCACGAAGAAGGCCAGCAGCACCACACCAGGGGCGAGCACCAGCCGGCGTAGCCAGCGGGGCGGCAGCGGCATTCAGCGCTCCAGCGCGGTGTCCAGGTATCGGCGGGAGGCAGTGTACGCCCGGCTGATCCGCCGTCCCACCGCCGCCGTGTCCCGGTACGCCCACGGGCTGTCGTCGCGCGGCTCCAGCCCGCCGGTGGGCAGCACGTGCACCTCGACGTCCTCGGGCAGCGCCGCCATCTCCCGCGCGAACCGGTGCCGGCGGGCGATCTCGAACGCCACCTGGGCGATCTCCCACGGGCGGCGCGGCGGGCTCAGCTCGCGTTCGATCCGGCCCACCTGGAGTACGAAGATCTGCTTCGCGCCGAGCGTTACCGCCTCGCCGACCGGGATCGAGTTGACCACCCCGCCGTCGATGTAGTGCTGGCCGTCGATCTGGGTGGGCGGCAGCAGCCCCGGCACCGAGGCGGACGCGAGCACCGCCGGCACCAGCGGTCCGGTGTGGAACCAGTGCTCGGCGGCGCGCTCGATGTTCGCGGCGCAGCAGCGGAACGGCACAACCAGGTCGGCGAAGGTGGTGTTCTCGCCCAGTGTGCTCTCCAGCAGGCGGTACAGCGGCCGGGGCGAGTGCAGGTGGGTACGGGCGGCGAACCGGCGCAGCTGCCGGGCGACCGAGTCGCCGTACACCTCGCTGGCCTCGGGCGACGCCCACAGCCGGACCAGCCGGTCGGTGACCGCCTCGGTCGGGTCGGCGGCGACCAGGGCGCCGTTCACCGCGCCGATCGACGTGCCGAGCACCAGGTCGGGTTTGATCCGGGCGCGGAACAGGGCGCGCAGCATCCCCACCTCGACCGCGCCGAGCACTCCCCCGCCGCCGAGCACGAACGCCACCGGACCTGCTGCCATGCCGTTCATCCTGGCACGCGGCCCACACCCGGCCGGTTGGCCGCCCCGCCCGGTCACCGGAGCGTCACACGAACCGGCCCGGCTTGTGACGCACCGCGATCGTCAACCGGACGACTGTTGACAGGTCAGACACATTCCCGCAACCTGATAGCGCTCCCGAGCCCAGGCAGGTGCGAGCTGATGGCGACACTCCAGGCCGGCCGTCTGCTGGCCCGTCGGTACCGGCTCATCGACCGGATCGGCGCCGGTGGCATGTCGGTGATCTGGCGTGCCCGCGACGAGGTGCTCGACCGGGTGGTGGCGGTGAAGGTGCTCGCCCCCTCGCTCGCCGCCGACGCCCGGTTCCGCGACATGGTGCGCGAGGAGGCCCGCTCGGCCGCGCAGCTCGACCACCCGCACGTCACCGCCGTGCACGACTACGGCGAGACGGTGGCCCCGGACGGCTCGATCACCTCGTTCGTGGTGATGGAGCTGCTCAGCGGCGAGGAACTGGAGCACCGGCTCACCGAGGGGCCGATGCCCTGGCCGGCGGCGGTGGAGACGGGCGCGCAGGTGGCCGAGGCGCTGGCCGCGGCGCACCGGCTCGGCATCGTGCACCGCGACGTGACACCGGCCAACGTGATGATGACGGCCACCGGCGCGAAGGTGCTCGACTTCGGCATCGCCACCCGGATCGGCACGCCCGACGACGACGAGGACGGCGGCACGTTCGGCACTCCGGCGTACGTGGCACCGGAGCGGCTCGACGGTGCGCCCGCCCAGCCGGCCACCGACGTGTACTCGCTCGGCGTGCTGCTGTTCGAGACGCTGACCGGGCACCCGCCGTACCCGGCGGAGACCTGGGAGGAACTGAGCGCGGCGCTCGCGGACAGTCCGGAGCCCACTCTGGACGACGTACCGGGACTGCCCCGGCCGGTCGCGGAGATCTGCCTGCGCTGCCTGGCCCGCGACCCGCGGCGGCGGCCCACCGCGCACCGGGTCGCCGCCGTGCTGCGCGACCAGTTGCTGCCCGCCGACCCGCAGGCGGCCACCATGCTGGCGCCGACCATGACGCTGCCCGCGCTGACCTCGCCGCCGCCCGATCCAGCCGCGCAGCCGGCTGCGGGCCGGATCCCCGTGGCGCAGCCGGTGCCGGAGCCGTCCCCCGCCGCGCAGCCGCTGCCGGTTGCGCGGCCGGGCCGGCGGCGTACCCTCACGCTGGCAGCGGTCGGTGTGACAGTGGTCGCCGCCGCGGCGCTGCTGGTGCCCGCGCTGACGCCGGACCGGCAGGCCGGACCCCGGGTGCTGCCGACCGCCGGGCCGGTGCAGCCGTCGCCCGCCGAACCGCCGGTGACCGACGACCCGGCCACCACCCCGCCGGCCACCACGACACCCCCGCCGCCGACCGGGGGCACCCGCCCGCCGGCCGCCGGTCAGGCCGACGCCGCCGAACGGGTGGACGGACTGATCGAGGCCGGGCTGACCGAGGGCCAGATCCGCGAGGACGTCGGGGTGGACCTGCGTAACCTGCTGCGCAACGCGGTCGCCGCGAACGGCGAGGACGCGGTGACCGCCGCCGTGGACCGGCTCCGCGGCAAGATCGACGAACGCCGCCGTGAGGGCAGCATCAGTCCCGGGTACGCGCGGCGGCTCGACGCCGCCGCCGCGGAACTCGTGGCCGGGCAGACCTGACGGGTCAGCCGGCGACGGCCGGCGCCACCGCGCGGGCCGCCCCCGTGCTCGCCCGCGCGGCCAGGAAGCCCCGGTAGACCGCCTCGTAGTCGGCGGCCATCCGCTCCACCGAGAAGTTCTCCGCCACGTGCGCGACGCAGTCCACCGGATCCAGGTCCGCCGCCGCCCGCAACGCCGCCGGCAGCTCGCCGGGGTGGTCGCAGACGAAACCGGTGACCCCGTCGCGGATCAGCTCCGGCACCGCGCCCCGGCTCAGCGCCACCACCGGCGTACCGGTCGCCATCGCCTCCACCATCACCATGCCGAACGGCTCCGCCCACTGGATCGGCATGATCAGGCAGCGGGCGTCCAGCATCAGCCGCAGCGCGGTCGCCCGGTCCGCGTTCACCACGAGTGTCACGTCGTCGCCGAGCAGCGGCCGGACCACCTGCTCCAGGTAGCGCCGCTCGGCCGGTTCGCTGCTCTTGCCGGCGAGCGTGAGCGGCAGCCCGGCCGCCCGGCAGGCCGCCACGGCCACGTCCGGGCCCTTGTCCGGGCTGAACCGGGCCAGCCAGAGCACCGGGCCCGCGCCCGGACCGCGCTTGCGGGGGATGTCCCGCAGCGGCATCGCGTTGTGCACGGTGCCGGCCCAGGGCAGCCCCGGGTTCGCCCGGCGCTGGGCGTGCGAGATCGCGACCAGCCCCACGCCCTGGTCGGTGGCGCCGAGCGCCGTGCCGTACTCGCCGACCGGGTTGCCGTGCACGGTGGCCACTGTGGGCACCCGGCGGCGGCCGGCCACCATCGGGCCGATCGTGGTGTGGTCGTGGATCAGGTCGAAGTCGGCCGGGCCGACCAGGCGGTCGACGTGGGCCAGGTGCGCCAGCTCGGGCAGCGACTCGCCCATCCGCTCGTACTGGAGGTCGGCGCAGGTGGAGACGAACTCGGCGGCGGTGCCGTGGTCGGTCCCGGCGCCGAACAACGTGACGCGGTGCCCCCGCTCGACAAGCGCGTCGACGAGACCCGCCACCACGGTCTCCAGCCCGCCGTAGCCGGGCGGCGGCACCGACAGCCAGGGCGGCACCACCATGGCGATCCGCAACGGCCCGGCCCACCCGCGCTCCGGGGACTGCTGGTTCACGGCTACGAGTCCTCCCCGTCGGTTCCCCGGCGTACCCCGCTGCGCGCGGGTTCCCGACCCGGCTCGCGGTAAACGACCGCGTCAGCCGGACACCACGATCCCGACGTGCACCTCCCGTACGCCGGGTAGCGCCCAGGCGGCCCGTTCCGCGTCCTCCCGCTGCCACCAGGCGCTCGCCACGCCGTCGAGCACGACCGTGTCGCCGTCGACCCGGGCGTCGATCCGCTCGGTCCCGGTACGCCGCGCCAGCAGGCGGCGCAGGTCGAGCCGCCTCTGCTCGTCGCTCGGCGGGGTAGGGGGCCGCACCTCGACCAGGTTCGTCACGCCGCGTACGCCGCGCAGCCGGCGCAGCTCCCGCTCGGCGGTACGGCGCTGGAAGCCGAACTCGACCTCGCCGCGGAGCATCACCCAGCCGTCGGCCACCGTCACGTCCAGCCGCTCGGCGGGCACGAAGCTGTCCCACTCCAGGGCCCGGCTCGCCGCGATCGCGATGTCGGCGTCGGTACGCCGTTCCGTGGCGGGCAGGACGACCGCCAGGTCACTGGCGACCGCGCGCACGCCGCGTACCCGGTGGGCGCAGCGTTCGGCGGCCCACCGCCGGGCGTAGCCGTCCACCTGGCCGGTGAGCGTGACGACGCCGTCGGCGACCGTCACGCCGACCTCGGTGGCCCGGGTCTGCGCGTCCCAGTCCAGTTCCGCGAGGACGTCACGCTGGATCGCCTGGTCGGTACGCACGGCAGGCATGGTGGTGGTCATACCCGCCAGGCTGCCGCCGGTGCGGGTGAGCCGGCCTCACCCGTACCGGGTGACAGATCGTCATCCGCCGTGGGCGATCCGCCCTCGCAGGGGCGAGGCCGGCCCTGCCGGCGTCGGTGACCTCGACGCCGGCTCCACGTCACTGTGAGTCGCGGCTCGGGCGAGAGGGAACGAGGAGGGGCGGCGGGTGACGGAGCCAACCCCCTTGGCTCCGTCGCCCGCCGCCCGGGAGGGAGGCAGGTCCTCGGGACTATGACGTCTCGGCGAGCGTCACGGTTGCGTTCTCGGTGGATCCGTTTCGCTTGTACTGCACCTCGACCCGGTCACCGACCTTGCCGGCCTGCACGGCGCCGACCAGGTCGTTCGAGTCGTTGATCACCTTGTCGCCGAACTTGGTGATCACGTCGCCGCGCTGGATCCCGGCCTTCTCGGCGGGGCTGCCCGGCGTGACGGCGGCGACCAGCGCCCCGCCGTCCTCGGCGCCGTTGACGCTCACCCCCAGCGAGGGGTGGCTGATCTTCTCACCGCGCTGGAGCTTCTCGGCCACGTCCTTGGCCTTGTTGCTCGGGATGGCGAAGCCGACGCCGATGTTCCCGGTGCTGCCCTGTCCGGCGGTGGCGATGGCGGTGTTGATGCCGATCACCTCGCCCCGGGTGTTCACCAGCGCGCCGCCGGAGTTGCCCGGGTTGATCGGGGCGTCGGTCTGCAGCAGCCCGGAGATCGAGCTGGCGCCCTGCTGCGGGTTCTGCTGCTGGCCGCCGCCCGCCTGGATGGTGCGGTCGCGGGCGCTCAGGATGCCGGCGGTGACCGAACCCTGGAGGCCGAGCGGGCTGCCCAGGGCGAGCACCTGGTCCCCGACCTGCATGGCGTCGCTGTCGCCGAACTTGGCCGCCTTCAGGTCGCGCACGCCCTCGGCCTGGACCACCGCGAGGTCGGTCTTCGGGTCGGTGCCGACGACCTTGGCGGAGGCGCTCTTGCCGTCGGCGAAGACCACCCGGACCGTGTCGCCGCCACCGGCGACCACGTGGTTGTTCGTGAGCACGTACCCGTCGGCGCTGAGGATCACCCCGGAGCCCTCACCGCTGCCCGTCATGATCGTGACGATGCTGTCCTGGACGGAGGCCGCGATCTTGGGCAGGTCGGCGCTGTTGATCACCGGAGCGGCGGAGTAGGTGCGGGTGGGGCCGCCCCCGTCGAGCGCGAGGGCGAGCGCGCCACCCGCGACACCGGAGCCGAACATCAGCGCCAGCGCCAGCACGCCCGCGCCGACGAACTTACCGGCCCGGCTGGGCCGCGCCGGTTGCTGCGGGCCCCACTGCGGCGTCGGCTGGTACGGCTGGTAGCCCTGCTGCCCCTGGTACGGCTGCGCCTGGTACGACGGCACCGGCCCACCGTGCTGCGTGGACGGGTAGCCCGCGTTGCCCTGCTGGTTCCAGCCGCCCTGCTGGTGCTGTCCCCCGTACCAGGGATGGGGTTGCTGCGGCTGCCCCGAGGCCGGGTACGGCGGGGCGGACGGCGTCGCCGGCTGCGGCGGGTACGGCCCGGCGGGCGTGGTGTTCCCGGCGGGCGTGGCGGTTCCGGCGGCCGGGGAGTCGGCCGGAACCGACGCGGGGGCCGGGGTGGTGGAGGAGGAGTCCGACGTCCCGCTCTCGACGCGGGGCAGCTCGGCGGTGTGGTGCGACGGCTCGGCGTCGGCGGGGGCCGGCGACCGCTGCGGATCGGTCTCGTGGTCGGTCATGTCACCAGCTTTCCCCGTAGCACTGTCACCAGCCTGGAATCTGCCTGGAAGTTTTCTGAATGTCACTCGCCCGAATCGGTCGCCTCGGCGAGCAGCGGCAACTTCACCCGGAACGTCGCTCCGCCCCCGGGCGTCTCCGCCACCTCGACGGTGCCGTGGTGAGCGGCGACGAGCGCGGCGACGATGGCCAGGCCGAGGCCCGTGCTGATCGGCCCGCCGGCCCGGCGGGTGCGGGCGGCGTCCACCCGGTAGAACCGCTCGAACACCCGCTCGGCCTGCTCCGGCGTGAGGCCCGGACCGGTGTCCGCCACCTCCACCACGGCGAGGTTGCCCGCCTCCTCCCGCAGCCGCAGCGTCACCGCGGCGTCCGGCGGCGTGTGGGTGAGCGCGTTCGTCATCAGGTTGCCGATCACCTGGCGCAGCCGGGCGTCGTCGCCGAGCACCACCAGCGGGCCGCCGCCCGGCTCCCGCTCCAGCTCGATCCGCCGCTCCGGGTCGACCACCCGGGCCGCCTGCACCGCGTCGGACGCCAGCACCGGCAGCTCGACCGGGGCCAGCGTGATCGGCCGTTCCCGGTCCATCCGCGCGAGCAGCAGCAGGTCCTCCACCAGCAGACCCATCCGGGACGCCTCGTCCTCGATCCGGCGCAGCAGATCCGCGGTCTGCTCCGGCGCGCGCACCGCGCCCTGCCGGTACAGCTCGGCGAAGCCCCGGATGGTGGTCAGCGGCGTCCGCAGCTCGTGCGAGGCGTCGGCGATGAACTGCCGCATCCGTTCCTCGGAGCGGCGGGCCCGTGCCTCCGACGCCTGCGCGTACGCGGCGGCGTCCCGCGCGCCCATCTCGGCGCTGCGCGCCGCCGCCTCGGAGGCGGCCCGCGCGGTGAACGCGGCCTCGATCTGCGCGAGCATGGCGTTCAGCGCCCGGGACAGTCGGCCCAGCTCAGAGGTGGGGCAGGGCCGCCCCATCTCCGGGTCGGGCACCCGCCGGGTCAGATCGCCGCCGGCGATGGCGGCCGCCGTACGCTCTATCTCCACGAGCGGTTTCAAGCTGGCCCGGACGATTCCCGCACCCACCGAGGCCAGGATGATCAGGACCGCGCCACCGACGAGCACGTCGATCCAGAGCAGCTGCCGGACCGAGAGGTCGACGTCGTCGAGGTTCTGCCCGATCGCCAGGTAGGTGTTCTCGTCGACCTGCCGCACCATCAGGCGCCACCGCACCCGCATGTCCGCGCCGTCGTCGGTGAAGGCCGCTCCGCCGGCGTGGTCGAGGTACCAGTTCGCGTCCCTGAGCCCCGCGGGCAGGTCGTCCGGCACCAGCGAACTGTCGCGGAGGATCGCCACGCGCTGGGTGCGGCGGTCCCACTCGCTGAAGAGGTAGTCGGTGGGCAGGTTGTTGGCGTTGGCCTGGTTGACCACCACATCCTTGTTGAACTGGTCGCTCAGCTCGCCGTCGATCCGGTCGACCAGGTAGTTGTGCAGGAAGTAGGCGGTGGAGACACTGATCACCAGCAACGCGCCGGCCACCAGCGCCAGCACGGCGGTGACCAGCTTGAGCCGCAGCGGAATCCCGCGCAGCCAGCCCTTGGCGTCGTGGACGAGGTTCACGCCGCCGGCTTGCGGAGCACGTAACCCACTCCCCGGAGCGTGTGGATCAGCCGGGGCTGGGTGTTGTCGACCTTGCGCCGCAGGTAGGAGATGTACGACTCGACGATGTTGTCGTCACCGCGGAAGTCGTAGTTCCAGACGTGGTCGAGGATCTGCGCCTTGCTGAGCACCCGGTTGGCGTTGAGCATCAGGTAACGCAGCAGCTTGAACTCGGTCGGCGAGAGCTGCACCCGCTGACCGGCCCGGTGCACCTCGTGCGTCTCCTCGTCCAGCTCCAGGTCGGCGAAGGTGAGGCGGGACGGGGCCTGCTCGCCGGTCGCGGTGCGCCGCAGCACGGCCCGGATCCGCGCGGTCAGCTCCTCCAGGCTGAACGGCTTGGTGACGTAGTCGTCGCCGCCCAGGGTGAGCCCGCGGATCTTGTCGTCGGTGGCGTCGCGCGCGGTCAGGAAGACCACCGGGGTACGCGTGCCGCCCTCGCGCATCATCCGGATGACCTCGAAGCCGTCCAGGTCGGGCAGCATCACGTCGAGCACCACCAGGTCGGGCCGGTGGTCCTTGGCGGCGTTCAGCGCGGCGCTGCCGCTGGTCGCGGTGGCCACGTCGAAGCCCGCGAAGCGCAGGCTCGCGGAGAGCAGTTCGAGGATGTTGGGATCGTCCTCGACGACGAGAAGTCGTGCCTCGGTCTGGGTAGCCGCCATGGCACCCATCATCCGCGCCTCGGCTGCGGTCGCGCTGGGCGCCGGCTGGAAACAACCTGTGAGATCAGCGGAGCAGCCGCCGCAGCCCGTCCAGCGCGCCGTCGAGCAGCCGGATCGCGGTACGGAGCTGGTTGTCGCTCAGGCCCCGGGCCCGGACCAGCGCACCGACCTCGACCGTGAACGCGGCCAGCCGCTCGTCGAAGTCGGCGAGCAGCGGCGGGTCGTCCGGACGGGCCGCGCCCCCGCCGTTCGCCGGGCGGGCGGTGGCGGACGGCGCCCAGCCGCCCTGCCGGGTCTGCCGGGTCGCCTCGCGCAGTTCCCGCTTCAGGTCGCGCACCGATCCGCGTACCTCGGTGCGGATCTCCCCGGCCAGCGCGGAGAGATCCTCGACGGCGGCGCCGATGTCGCTCTCCAGCGTCGCCAGCTCGTCGGCGCGGCGGCTCAGTTCGGCGCGGCCCGCCTCGGTGATCTCGTAGACCTTGCGCCCGCCGGCCGCGGTGTGCCGGACCAGCCCTTCCGCCTCCAGCCGTTGCAGCCGCGGGTAGATGGTGCCGGCGCTGGGCGCGTACAGGCCGAGGAAGCGCTCCTCCAGCAGGCGGATCAGCTCGTAGCCGTGCTTCGGGCCGTCATCGAGCAGCTTCAGCAGGTAGAGCCGGAGGCGGCCGTGGCTGAACACGGCGGTCACGGCACGTCCTCCACGTGGTCGGCGGGCGCGACCGGGCGGGCGAGCAGCGCGATGCTGCCGGAGGTCGCGGAGGCCCAGAGCCTACCCGCACCGCCACCGAGCACGCCGTGGCTGTCCTTGATCGAGCCGAGCCCGCGCCCGCCGCCGTCCACCTGCGGGAAGCCGCTGGTGATCTTGCCGGAGGTGGTGTGCAGGTGCACGGTGAGGTCGCTGTCCTCGCGGACCCGCACGGTGATGCTGCCGGAGATGGCGCTGAGCCGGATCTCGCTGCCGCGCGGGTTGTCCAGGTCGCAGGTGATCGAGCCGGAGACGGCGTGGGCGCGGACCCGCTCGGGCGCGCTGTCGGCGAGGATCAGCTCGCCGGAGACCGTCTCCAGGTCCAGGTCGCCGCCGATGCCGAGCGCCTCGACCGGGCCGGAGATGACCTTCGCGCTGGTGCGCCCGCGCAGTCCGCGCAGCGTGACCTGGCCGGAGGTGACGTCGACCCGGGTCTCCCGCCGCAGCCCGGAGGCGACGAGCGCGCCGCTGACCACAGACAGGTTGGCGAGCACGTCCGGCGGCACGGCGACCGACACCTCGGCCCGGATCCGGTTGCCGAACCAGGAGAAGATGCCGAAGAGGCCGGGCTTGCGCTTGTGCCGGATGGTCAGCCGCCCGTCGCGGACCTCGACGAGGAGCGGCCGGTTGCTGACCCGGGTCACGTCGACCCGGGCCGGACCGTCGGCGCCGACCACGTTCAGCCGGCCGCTGACCAGTTCGGCGTCGAGCCGGGTGATCGGCTCGTCCACGGTGATCCGCTGCGGGCTCTCGACGGTCCAGCTGGCCATGACGCGCTCCCCTCGTCGGCGGGCCGACCCACGGCCCCGCCAGGTGTTGCGAGGAGCATAACGCGATACATCGCGACTGAACAAGACACTATCGCGTCTGTGTCGCGTCCCGACGCCCCAGCGGGTCAGGCCGCCAGGTCGAGCCGGTCCGCGAGCACGGAGCGAGGGGTCGAGTGGACCGCGGCCTCGGCGATCCGGGCCAGCGCGCGGCGATCAACGCCCTCGGCCGGGTGCAGCGCCGCGCCCACAGTCACCGACACGGTCAGACCTCGGGCGGCGAGCACCCGGCGTACCGACGCCCAGAGCGTCTCCGCACCCAGGAAGGCGGGCAGCGTGCTCGGGTCGCCCGCGTACCGGTAGGCGAGGCTCAGCGGCACCACCGGCGCACCCGCCGCCACGGCGGCCTCGAACATGGCCGGGCGGAACCCGCGGCTGGGGCGGCAGCCCGTCGCGGCGCCACACCAGGTCGTACCCTCCGGGAACACCGCCACCGACCGCCCGGACCGCAGCGCGCCGGCCACCCGCGCGACGGTGGCCGGCAGGTCACGCGGCCGGGACCGGTCCACGAAGACGGTGCCCGCCGCGGCGGCCAGGGCGCCCACCAGCGGCCAGCTCCGGACCTCGCACTTGGCGACCATCCGGGTCGGCGACACGGCGAGCACCGCCAGGATGTCCAGCCAGGAGACGTGGTTGGCGACCAGCAGGGCGCGCCCGCGCGGCGTCCGGCCCCGGACCAGCAGCCGCACCCCGAGGGTACGCAGCGTCCACCGTGCCCAGCCGCGCGACGCGGCCCGGCCCCGGGCGGCCGGCAGCAGCGGCAGCAGCACTGCCACGCCCGCCCCGGCCAGCAGCATGCCGAGTACGCCGAGCAGCCGCCCCGCCCGGCGCAGCCGCGACACGTCCGGGGCGACCGGCGGCGGCAGGCAGTCCGGCCCGCAGCCCGAGGCGGGACGCCACAGCCCCTCCCCGGCGTACGGACCGGCCGGATCGGCGGCGGTGGTGGTCACGACCCGTCCCCGCCGATGAAGTGCCGCAGGTAGCGGGGGTTCATCCGGTCCAGCGAGAACAGCACGTAGAAGTCGGCGCAGCCGAAGTCCGGATCGTACGCGGGCTCGCCGGCCACCCACGCGCCCAGCCGCAGGTAGCCCCGCAGCAGCGGCGGCACGAGCGCCCCTCGTCGCGCGGGGGTGAGCGCGGCCGGGTCGGCGGCCGACGCCTCGGCGAACCAGGGCCGGCGCGGGGTGACCCGCAACAGCGGCGGGGCGAGGTGCCGGGCGGTGACCTCGGCCCACACCTGCGCGGCGGCGGTCCCGCCGTCGGCCACCGGCACCGAGGCGCAGCCGCCGAGCCAGCGGGTGCCGCGCAGGTGCAGGTAGCGGCAGATCCCGGCCCACATGAGGTTGATCACGGCGCCGGTGCGGTGATCCGGGTGCACGCAGGAGCGGCCCGCCTCGACCAGGTGGTCGCGGAGCGGGGCCAGCGGGCTCAGGTCGAACTCGCCGTCGGCGTACCGGCGTTCGGTGCGACCGGGCGGCAGCAGCCGGTACGTGCCGACGACCTCGCCGGTCTCCTCGCGCAGCACCACCAGGTGGTCGCAGTGCGCGTCGAACTCGTCGGTGTCGAGGCCGGTGGCGGCGGTCGGCAGGGTGGCGCCGAGTTCACTGGCGAACACCTCGTGGCGCAGGCGTTGCGCGGCCGCGACCAGAGTCGGGTCGTCGGCGATCAGCAGGGTGTAACCGCTGGTCGTGAGCGGTGCGCCAGCGGCGTGCAGAACGGCCATGACTCCTGTGTAGGTGCCCCGGGTTGCCACCGGCCGGGGTGAGCGGTGTCGATCCGGTGAACGCCGGTGGGCCGCGGCGTGCGAACCGGGACGGCCGGGGCGCGACGGGCGTGTGCGAGGCTGCCGGGGCGGACCGCCCGCGACGGCGCCGGCGGCAGTGAACCGGAGGTGCACATGCTGGTCGAGGCCCGCTTCCAGGGGCCGGACGGTTCCGGCAACGGCGGCTGGAGCGCCGGGATCTTCGCCGCGCTGATCGACGACCGGGGCCCGGTGGAGGTCACGTTGCGCCGGCCGCCGCCGCTGGACACCCCGCTGGCCGCCGCCGACGGCGAGGTACGCGACCCGGACGGTCACCTGGTCGCCGAGGTACGCCGCGCCCGGCCGGTCGACGCGGTGGTGCCGCCGGTGGACCGGGCGACGGCGACCGACGCCGCGCGGGCGTACCCCGGCCTGGTCGACCATCCCTTCCCCCGCTGCTACGTCTGCGGCCCGGCACACCCGGACGGGCTACGGATCTTCCCCGGGCGGCTGCCGGACGGGCGCACCGCCGCCCCGTTCGACGCGCCGGCCGAGGTGGTGCCCGCGACCGTGTGGGCGGCGCTGGACTGCCCGGGCGGCTGGGCGGTGCTCGCGCCCGGCCGACCGTACGTGCTGGGGCGCATCGCCGCGCAGGTCACGGCGCTGCCACAGCCGGGCGAGGAGTGCGTGGTCACAGGCCTCGCGGTCGGCGCCGAGGGACGCCGGGCCGAGGTGCACACCAGCCTGTACGGTTCGGACGGCGTGCTGCTCGGCCGCGCCCGGGCCACCTGGGTGGCGCTGCCGGCCGGGTGATCTCATCCCTGAGGGGGACGGCGCGTACGCGTCCCGCCTGATTGACCCCCTTGCGCCGGGTTGGAAGGCTGTTGCCGGGCGCCCCCGCAACGGCGCCCCACCGGCGTGCGACGAGCCCGCCGGGGCAGGAGAGGAGAATGATGTCCGACGGGCAGCCACGCCCCAGTGCCGGGACCGGCCAGATCACCGTGTCCGGCCTGACCAAGCAGTACAAGAACGTCCGCGCGGTGGACAACCTGTCGTTCACGGTCGAGCCGGGCCGGGTCACCGGCTTCCTCGGCCCCAACGGCGCCGGTAAGACGACCACGCTGCGCATGCTGCTCAACCTGGTGACGCCGAGCGCCGGCACGGCCACCATCGGCGGCAGCCGGTACGCCGACCTGCCCGACCCGCTGCGTACGGTCGGCGCGGTGCTGGAGGCGTCCAGCGCGCACAAGGGCCGCACCGGCATCAACCACCTGCGGGTGATCTGCGCGGCGGCCGGGCTGCCCAAGGAACGCGCCGACGAGGCGCTGGCCCTGGTCGGGCTCACTCCGGCGGCGAAGCGCAAGTTCAAGGGCTACTCGCTGGGCATGAAGCAGCGGCTCGGCATCGCCGCCGCGATGCTCGGCAACCCGCAGGTGCTGATCCTGGACGAGCCGGCGAACGGCCTGGACCCGGAGGGCATCCGCTGGATGCGCGGCTTCCTCAAGGGGCTCGCCGCCGAGGGGCGCACGGTGCTGGTCTCCAGCCACCTGCTCTCCGAGATGCAGCTCCTCGCCGACGACGTGGTGATCATCGCGGCCGGCAAGCTGGTCCGGCAGGGCCCGGTCGACCAGGTGATGACCTCGATGACGCACGGCGTGCGGGTGCGGGTGCGTACCCCGCAGGCCGACGATCTGGCCGCGGCGCTGCGCGAGCAGTCGGCCACCGTCGACACCGACCCGCAGGGCGCGCTGCTCGTCAGCGGCGTGGACGCGCCGACCGTGGGCCGCGTCGCGCTGGCCGCCAAGGTCGAGCTGCACGAGCTGACCACCGAGCGCCCTGACCTCGAAGGGGTCTTCCTGGAGCTGACGGCCGGAAAGGCGGAGATCCGATGACGCTGGTCCGATCCGAACTGCTCAAGATCCGTACCACCAGCACCTGGTGGATCTTCGGGCTGATCAGCCTGGCGCTGTGGGCGCTCACGCTGTTCTTCAACTGGTTGCAGACCGAGGCGCTGGCCGGCGGGGACTTCGGCGAGGTACCGGCCGAGCAGTCCGACCAGTTGCAGGCCATCTCGGCCGCCGACAACCTGGCGGCCAACCTCTACACCAACGGCCAGTTCTTCGGCCTGCTCATCGTGCTGCTGCTCGGCATCGTGGTGGTGACCAGCGAGTTCTTCCACCAGACGGTGACCACCACGTTCCTCACCGCGCCGCACCGCACCGCGGTGATGCTGGCCAAGCTGGTCGCGGCCGGTGTGCTGGCGCTGCTGTTCTGGCTCGTCACCACTGTGCTGAACCTGATCATCTCGCCGCTGATCCTCAACTCGGTGGACGTCGGCTCGCAGCTCGGCAGCGGGGCGATCTGGCGGGCGATCGCGCTCAACGGGCTGGCCTACCTGCTCTGGTCGGTGCTCGGCGTCGGGCTCGGCGTGCTGATCCGCAGCCAGATCGGCGCCACCGTGACCGGCATCCTGTTCTACCTGGGTGGCGCGATCGGTGCGGCGATCGTGCTGAGCCTGCTCGCCTCGCGGTACGGCGACTGGATCAACAAGCTCCAGCTGCTGGTCCCGTCGCTGGCCTCCGGGCTCATGGTGGGCGGCGACACCGACATCCCGGGCAACCCGCCGCAGTGGGCGGGCGCGCTGGTGCTGATCGGGTACGCGGTGGTGGCCGGCGCGATCGGCGTGGCCACGATCCGCAAGCGCGACATCTCCTGACCTGACGGTCCGGGGCGGACCCCGGCCGGTGACCGACGTCATCGGCCGGGGTCCGTCGTGTAGCAGCAGTCGGCGGGTCACGCAGCGTTTGCCGAACTTCTGGCATCTTCTGTGAAACGGACCACCAGCCGGAGGCGAGAATGCCTGCGCGTAGCGCACGGCGTAGCCTTGGCATCGGTTTACCCAGCGTCGGCAACCGGGGGTCACCGGGGGCCACCGTGACATTCACAACCGCGTGAAAGAGGCGATTAGCGGCCGTGTCGACCCAGCAGACTTCGCAGGAGAACCCATTGGCGGGTTTCGGCCCGAACGAGTGGATCGTCGAGGAGATGTACCAGCGCTATCTCGCCGACCCCTCGAGCGTCGATTCGGCCTGGCACGACTTCTTCGCCGACTACCGGCCGGCCCCGGGCGCCGCCACCCCGCGCGCCGAGGGACAGGCCAAGCCGGCCGCGAAGCCGGAGCCGGGCGAGCAGCAGGAGGCCGCGGCCACCGTCACCGCGCAGCCGGCCAGGTCCGAGCCGAAGGCCGCCCCCGCCCCGGCCAAGCCCGCCGCGAAGCCGGCCGCCAAGACGCCCGCCAAGACGCCCGAGCCGGCCAAGAAGTCGGTCCCGGCCAAGCCGGCCGCCAAGGCGCCCACCGCGAGCGCCGCGGGCACCACGCCGCTGCGCGGCGTCGCCGCCAAGATCGTGCAGAACATGGACGCGTCGCTGTCGGTCCCGACCGCCACCAGCGTGCGCGCCGTCCCGGCCAAGCTGCTCGTCGACAACCGCATCGTGATCAACAACCACCTGGCCCGCGGTCGCGGCGGCAAGGTCAGCTTCACCCACCTGATCGGGTACGCGCTGGTCCGCGCGGTCGTCGAGCACCCGGAGATGAACAACTCCTTCGCCGAGGTGGACGGCAAGCCGGCGATGGTCCGCCCGGAGCACGTCAACCTGGGCATCGCGATCGACCTGGTCAAGCCGGACGGCTCGCGCAACCTGGTGGTGCCGTCCATCAAGGGCTGCGAGCAGATGGACTTCCGGCAGTTCTGGCAGGCGTACGAGGACGTGGTCCGGCGTGCCCGCCGCAACGAGCTGACCATGGACGACTACGCCGGCACCACGATCTCGCTGACCAACCCGGGCGGCATCGGCACGGTGCACTCGATCCCGCGCCTGATGCAGGGGCAGAGCGCCATCATCGGCGTCGGCGCGATGGAATACCCGGCTCCCTACCAGGGCATGAGCGAGGCCACGCTGGCCGAGAACGCGGTCAGCAAGGTCATCACGCTGACCAGCACGTACGACCACCGGATCATCCAGGGCGCGCAGTCCGGCGAGTTCCTGAAGGTCATGCACGAGCTGCTGCTCGGTGAGCGCGGCTTCTACGACGACATCTTCACCTCGCTGCGCATCCCGTACGAGCCGGTGCGCTGGATGCGCGACGTCGCAGTCGACAGCGAAGGCCAGATCAACAAGACCGCTCGGGTGCACGAGCTGATCCACGCGTACCGGGTGCGCGGCCACCTGATGGCCGACACCGACCCGCTGGAGTTCACCATCCGCAAGCACCCGGACCTGGACGTGCTCCAGCACGGGCTCACGCTCTGGGACCTCGACCGGGTCTTCCCGGTGAACGGCTTCGCCGGCCAGCAGCGGATGAAGCTGCGCTCGATCCTCGGCGTGCTGCGCGACTCGTACTGCCGCCGGGTCGGCATCGAGTACATGCACATCCAGGACCCGGAGGAGCGGCGCTGGATCCAGGAGCGGGTCGAGCGCAAGTACGAGAAGCCAAGCACCGACGAGCAGAAGCACGTGCTGAACCGGCTCAACGCCGCCGAGGCGTTCGAGACGTTCCTCCAGACCAAGTACGTCGGCCAGCGGCGCTTCTCGCTGGAGGGCGGCGAGTCGCTGATCCCGCTGCTCGGCGAGGTGCTGGAGTGCTCCGCCGAGGCCGGGCTGGACGAGGTCGTCATCGGCATGGCCCACCGCGGCCGGCTCAACGTGCTGGCGAACATCGTCGGCAAGCCGTACGAGAAGATCTTCTCCGAGTTCGAGGGGCACCTCGACCCGCGGTCCACGCAGGGCTCGGGCGACGTGAAGTACCACCTCGGCCAGAACGGCAAGTTCAGCACGCCGGACGGCGAGTACGCCGTCAAGGTGTCGGTGGTGGCGAACCCGTCGCACCTGGAGGCCGTGGACCCGGTGCTGGAGGGCATCGTCCGGGCCAAGCAGGACCGCATCGACCTCAAGCTGGAGGGCTACACCGTGCTGCCGCTGGCGGTGCACGGTGACGCCGCCTTCGCCGGCCAGGGCGTCGTCGCCGAGACGCTCAACCTCTCCCAGCTGCGCGGCTACCGCACCGGCGGCACCGTGCACGTGGTCGTGAACAACCAGGTCGGCTTCACCACCGCCCCGGAGTACAGCCGGTCCAGCCTCTACAGCACCGACGTGGCCCGGATGATCCAGGCGCCGATCTTCCACGTCAACGGCGACGACCCGGAGGCAGTGGTCCGGGTGGCCCGGCTCGCGTTCGAGTACCGGCAGGCGTTCAACAAGGACGTCGTGATCGACATGGTCTGCTACCGGCGGCGCGGGCACAACGAGGGCGACGACCCGTCGATGACCAACCCGCAGATGTACCAGATCATCGACTCGAAGCGGTCGGTCCGGAAGCTCTACACCGAGGAGCTGATCGGGCGCGGCGACATCACCGTGGAGGACGCGGAGGAGCTGCTGCACGACTACCAGTCGCAGCTGGAGCGGGTCTTCAAGGCCACCCGCGACGCCGCCACCACGCCGCGCCAGCTCAGCCGCCCGGCGCGGCAGGACGAGCCGGAGCCGCAGGTCGAGACCGCCACCGACGCCGACGTGATCAAGGCGATCGGCGAGGCGCACGTCAACCTGCCGGAGGGCTTCACCCCGCACAAGCGGATCCAGCAGCTGCTGGAGCGGCGGCGCAAGATGTCCGTCGAGGGCGGCATCGACTGGGGCTTCGCCGAGATCATCGCGTTCGGCACGCTGCTGAACGACGGGGTGACCGTCCGGCTCGCCGGGCAGGACTCGCGCCGCGGCACGTTCGTCCAGCGGCACGCCGCTGTGGTCGACGCCAAGACCGGCGAGGACTACCTGCCGCTGATGTCGCTCACCGCCGACGGCGAGCGGTCGCGCTTCTTCGTCCACGACTCGCTGCTCTCCGAGTACGCGGCCATGGGCTTCGAGTACGGCTACTCGGTGGAGAACATCAACGCGCTGGTGGCCTGGGAGGCCCAGTTCGGTGACTTCGTCAACGGCGCCCAGTCGGTGATCGACGAGTTCATCTCCTCCGGCGAGGTGAAGTGGGGCCAGCGCTCCGCGGTGACGCTGCTGCTGCCGCACGGCCACGAGGGCCAGGGCCCGGACCACACCTCCGGCCGTCCGGAGCGGTTCCTCCAGCTCTGCGCCGAGGACAACATGCGGGTGGCCATCCCGAGCACCCCGGCGAGCTACTTCCACCTGCTGCGGCGCCAGGCCATGTCGCCCAAGCGCAAGCCGCTCGTGGTGTTCACGCCGAAGTCGCTGCTGCGGCACAAGCTCTGCGTGTCGCCGGTGGAGGACTTCACCACCGGCACGTTCTCCCCGGTGCTGGCCGACCCCGCGGCTCCGGCGCCGGAGCAGGTGAAGCGGGTGCTGCTCTGCTCGGGCAAGGTCTACTACGACCTGTTCCAGGCCCGGCAGGAGCGGGGCGTCACCGACACCGCGATCATCCGGATGGAGCAGCTCTACCCGCTGCCCGTCGAGGAGGTCCGGGCCGCGCTGGCGCAGTACCCGAACGCCGAGGACTTCGCCTGGGTCCAGGAGGAGCCGGCCAACCAGGGCGCCTGGTCGTTCGTCGCGCTCAACCTGCTGGAGCACCTGCCCGAGGTGCGGCTGCGCCGCATCTCCCGGCCGGCCGCCGCCGCTCCGGCGGTCGGCTCGGCGAAGATGCACGAGGTCGAGCAGAACGCACTGATCGAGGCGGCTCTCCCCCGCCCGTGACCCCACCGGCAGCGGCCCGTCCCGACCCGGGGCGGGCCGCTGCCGTACGACGAGAGGAACACCGTGTACTTCACCGACCGTGGCATCGAGGAGCTGGTCGAGCGCCGGGGCGACGAGCAGGTCAGCCTGGAGTGGCTGGGCGAGCGGCTGCGTGACTTCGTCGACCTGAACCCGGAGTTCGAGACCCCGGTCGAGCGGTTCGCCACCTGGCTGGCCCGCCTCGACGACCCCGACGACGACTGACCGGTCTCAGCCGGCCGCGCCCCGCCCGGCGACCCGGAGTCCTCCGGTACGCCGCAGCTTCTGCCAGCCCAGCCGGCCGCCGGTGAGCGCGGTGCCGACCGCCTGGAGCAGCACCAGGTACATCACCTGGCGGTAGACGAACTGCTGCAGGGGCAGCACCCAGAGCACGCCGAGCTTCTCCCGGTCCAGCCGGAAGGCCAGCACCGCGGTGAGGAACTGGAGCGCGAGCATGGCCAGCCAGGCCACCATCGTGTCGCCGCGGTCCAGGAAGATCAGCCCGTAGATCGCGAGCAGGTCGATCACCGGGGCGGCCAGCGGCAGCAGCACGCCGAACAGGGTCAGGAACGACAGGCACCGGCGGCCGAACCGGCCCGACGGGCCGCTCTCGATCACCGAGCGCCGGTGCTTCCACATCGCCTGCATGGTGCCGTAGCTCCACCGGTAGCGCTGCTTCCACAGCTGGCCGATCGTGGTCGGCGCCTCGGTCCAGGCGCGGGCGCTCTCCTCGTACACGATGTGCCAGCCGGCCCGGCCGACGGCGATGGTGACGTCGGTGTCCTCGGCCAGCGTGTCGTCGGTCATGCCGCCCACCTGCTCCAGCGCCTGGCGCCGGAACGCGCCGATCGCGCCGGGGACGGTGGGCATGCAGCGCAGCGTCTCGTAGAGGCGGCGGTCGAGGTTGAAGCCGATGACGTACTCGATGTGCTGCCACTTGGCGATCAGGCCGCGGCGGTTGCCGACCTTGACGTTGCCGGCGACCACGCCGACCCGGGGGTCGGCGAACGGCTGGACCAGCCGGCGGACCGAGTCCGGCTCGAAGATCGTGTCGCCGTCGACCATGACGATCAGGTCGTGCCGGGCCAGCGCGACGCCCGTGTTCAACGCGCTCGGCTTGCCGCCGTTGGGCTTGCGCACGACCCGGACGTTCGGCAGGCGCAACGCCGCCACGAGGTCGGCGGTGCCGTCGGTCGAGCCGTCGTCGACCACCACCACCTCGATGCCGCCGGGGTGGTCACCCATGGCCAGCGAGCGGACCGCCGCGACGATGCCCTCCCGCTCGTTGTAGGCGGGCACGATCACCGAGACCGGTTCGGTGACCGGTGGACCCCACGACCAGTCGCGGCGACGGCGGCGGCGCGCGTGCCGTGGGGCGAGGACGAACAGCAGCAGCGCCCGGCCGACGGTGAGCACGCCGACCAGCAGGAAGAAGGCGCCGAGCACCCCGAACATGCCGTCGGCCACGCGAACCGCGCCGACCAGGACGTGTCCCCGCCACCGCTCGCCGAGCGGGGCCGCCGCCTGCCCGCCGACCGGCCCGGGTACGCCCGCTGCCGCGAACGTCTGGTTGAGCCCCTCGCTGACCGTGGTGAAGCGGTAGCCGCGTTCCAGCATCATCGGGATGTACCGGTCCAGCGCGGCCACGGTGCCGGACCGGTCGCCGCCCGAGTCGTGCCAGAGCGCGACGGTGCCGGCGGTGCCGGCCGGCGTGGCGTTGGCGACCATCTCCTCGACCGGGGGAAGTTCCCAGTCCCGGCTGTCGACGTCGTTCACCACCGTGAGGTAGCCCAGCCGGCCGGCCTGCCGCAGCATCGGCCAGTCCCGGTCGGTGTAGGCGTCCGCGCGGGACGAGTACGGGAAGCGCAGCAGCGACGAGCGGACACCTGTGGTGCTGGCGATGGCGAGCTGGGTCTGCGCGTACTCCAGTTCCCGCCGCCAGTCCGGCAGCGTGGCGAGGTCGGGGTGGGTGAACGTGTGCACGCCCAGTTCGTGGCCCTCGGCCACCAGCCGTCGGGTCACGTCCGGGTTGCGGACGACCTGCGAGCCGAGGACGAAGAAGGTGCCCTTCACCTGGTACTTGTCCAGGACGCGCAGCACCTCGGGCGTCCAGCGCGGGTCGGGCCCGTCGTCGAAGGTGAGCGCGACGGTACGCGCCGGCAGGCGGTGTGACTGGGTCCGCCCCTCGGGGCTGACGTTGACGATCGGGCCGCCCCCGATCACCGAGCTGGGGACCTCCCGCTGGCTGCCGGGCTTCACCCGGTTGTCGGGCACGAACGCGGCGTTCGTGTACGCCTCGACGAACAGCAGGCCGGCCAGGACCACCATGACCATGACGACAAGGGTCCAGCTCGGCCGGGGCAGCAGACGCCGGCCGCGGGAGCGGCGCGGGCCGGCGATCCGCCGGGCGTCCAGGACGACAGTGGGCTCGTCGTCCGGCCGCGCTCCGGCCCGGTGCCGGCGGACGGCGTGCACGCGGCGGGGGTCGAGCGGAACGGTGGGCTGGTCAGCTGTCGACTGTCGGGCGGGCGCCTGGTCAGTCATCGGCTGGCGCGGCCGGCGCGACGGGTTCGGCGGGCGGGTCGACGGCGGGCGGCGGATCGACCACTGGCGGCGGCACCTCGGCGGTGGGGGCGGTGGGCGGCGCGGTGGTGCCCGGCGCCGGGCGGGTGACCGTGGGCGCGCTCGGGGCGCTCCGGGTCGGCCGTGCGGACCGGGGGCTCGGCGGGACCGTGCCGCCGGGCGTGACGGAGGTGACCGGGGTCCGCGCCGGGGCGGTACGGATGTCCGCAGGCGTGTCCGGCGTGGGGCGCGTCACCGTCGGTGCCGGCGACGTGGTCGGCTTCGACGACGGCAGCCGCTGCTCGGTGGTCTCCTCGACGAACGGGATCACGGTGGCCGGGGTGATCGGCCCGCCGGCGAAACTGACCCCGACCATGATCGTGTAGACCGCACCCGCCGCGCCGGCACAGTAGGCGAGACGACGCAGCCACCGGCGTCGCCGCCCGCTGGGGTCGACGAAGACGGGGGGCGATTCCGGTACGACGGGAATCAGCGCGGTCGGGCCTTCCACGGCCTCAGTGTAGATGCGAGAAATTTCCACCTTCTTCCCTGGCTAGCCGGTGTGACCAGGCAGAACGGGCAGCACTCACCTCGATCTTGTAGGTTGGGGGCCGTGGCGCGCAGCGTGTACCTGACCGGCGTTGGTTCGGGCGGGGGAAAATCGACGGTGGCGCTCGGCCTGGCCGAGCTGTTGTCCCGACAGGTGGAACGGATAGGCGCGTTCCGGCCGCTCGTCTCAGGTGAGGGGCCCGACCCCATCCTCGCCCTGCTCACCGAGCGCTACCGGATGGACCTGCCGGTCGACGAGCTGCACGGCGCCACGTACGCCGAGGCGAGCGCGCTCGTCGCGGACGGCCGCCGGGAGGAGCTGATCTCCCGGATCGTCACCCGCTACCGGGAGGTCGAGCGGCGCTGCCCGGCGATAGTGGTGGTCGGCAGCGACTTCGCCTACGGCGACGGCGCCGGCCCGCGCGAGCTGGCCTTCAACGCCCGGCTGGCGACCGAGTTCGGCAGCGTCGTGGTGCCCGTGGTGGACGGGTTCGGGCAGACGCCCGAGACGATCGCGGCGGCGCTGCGTGGCGCGTACCACGATCTGGTCGACCTCGGCGCGACGGTGATCGCGGCGCTGGCCAACCGCGTGCCGGAGCCGATGACGCTGCCCGAGCTGCCGGTGCCCGCGTACGCGATCCCGGAGGTGCCGACCGTGTCGGCCCCGACGGTGGCCGAGGTGGCGGCGGCGCTGCGCGGCACCGTGCTCACCGGCGACGCGACCGCGCTGGACCGCGACGTGCTCGACTACGTGGTCGGCGCGGCGCACGTGCCGACGCTGCTGGACCACCTCACCGACGGGGCGCTGGTGATCACCCCGGGCGACCGTGCCGACCTGCTGGTGGCCGCCGGGGCCGCGCACGTGGCCGGGCAGGTGTCGCTGGCCGGGCTGGTGCTCACGCTCGGCGAGCAGCCCGACCCGCGCGCCATGCGCCTCGTCGAGCGGATGAACACCGGGCTCCCAGTGCTGTCGGTGCCGAGCGATAGCTACGACACGGTGTCCGCGTCCAGCCGGATCGAGGGCCGCCCCAGCACCGCCAACCCGCGCAAGGTCGAGGCCGCGCTCGGCGCGTTCGAACGCTGCGTGGACACCGACGACCTGGCCCGCCGGCTGCGGGTCAGCCGTTCCGCGCGGGTCACCCCGCTGATGTTCGAGAACGACCTGATCGACAGGGCCCGCGCCCGGCGCCGCCGGCTCGTGCTGCCCGAGGGCGCCGACGAGCGGATCCTGCGCGCGACCGAGGTGCTGCTGCGCCGGGGCGTCGCCGAGATCACCCTTCTCGGCCGCCCGGACGAGATCGCCCGGCGGACCCGGGAACTGGGCGTCGACCTCGGTGACGCCCAGGTCGTCGACCCGGCGAGCAGCCCGTGGCGGGACGAGTTCGCGCAGGCGTACGCGGAGTTGCGCGCCCACCGGGGCGTCACAGTGGAGCTGGCGCACGACATCGTGGCGCAGCCCAACTACTTCGGCACGATGATGGTGGAGACCGGCCACGCCGACGGCATGGTCTCCGGCGCCACCCACACCACTGCCGCCACCATCCGGCCCGCGTTCGAGATCATCCGGACCGTGCCCGGCGTCTCCGTCGCCTCCAGCGTCTTCTTCATGCTGCTCGCCGACCGGGTGCTGGTGTACGGCGACTGCGCGGTCAACCCCGACCCGGACGCCGACCAGCTCGCCGACATCGCCATCTCGTCTGCCGACACGGCGGCCCGGTTCGGCATCGAGCCGCGGGTGGCGATGCTGTCGTACTCCACCGGCAGCTCCGGCTCCGGCGCCGACGTGGAGAAGGTCGCGGCGGCCACCAAGCTCGTCCGGGAACGCCGGCCCGACCTGCTCGTCGAGGGCCCGATCCAGTACGACGCGGCGATCGACCCGCAGGTGGCGGCCACCAAGCTGCCGGACAGCCCGGTCGCCGGGCGGGCCACCGTGTTCATCTTCCCGGACCTGAACACCGGCAACAACACGTACAAGGCGGTGCAGCGGTCCGCCGGAGCGGTGGCCGTCGGGCCGGTCATGCAGGGCCTGCGCCGGCCCGTCAACGACCTGTCCCGGGGCGCTACCGTTCCGGACATCGTCAACACGGTGGCGATCACCGCCATCCAGGCCGCCGCGGAGGCGTCGGAATGAGCCGCATCCTGGTCCTCAACAGCGGGTCCTCGTCGGTCAAGTACCGGCTGTACGACGGCGACGACGTCCTGGACAAGGGCACGGTCGAGCGGATCGGCGAACCGGGCGGCGGGCCGGCCGACCACGAGAGCGCGGTCCGGGAGATCATCGGCCGGCTCGACCTGACCGGGCTGGCCGGCGTCGGTCACCGGGTGGTGCACGGCGGGCGGAAGTTCAGCGCGCCGGTACGCGTCGACGACGCCGTCGTCGACGCGATCGAGGATCTGGTGCCGCTGGCGCCGCTGCACAACCCGGCCAACCTCGCCGGCATCCGGGTCGCGCTGGAGGCGCTGCCGGACACCCCGCAGGTCGCGGTCTTCGACACCGCGTTCCACCACACGCTGCCCGAGGCCGCCGCCACGTACGCGATCGACAAGGACACCGCCGAGCGTTACGGCGTACGCCGCTACGGCTTCCACGGCACCTCGCACGCGTACGTCTCGCGTCGCGTCGCCGACCTGCTCGACCGCCCGTACGACGAGATCAACACCATCACGCTGCACCTGGGCAACGGAGCGAGCGCGTGTGCCGTACAGGGCGGGCGCAGCGTGGCCACCTCGATGGGCATGTCCCCGCTGGAGGGGCTGGTGATGGGCACCCGCAGCGGCGACCTCGACCCGACTGTCATCTTCCACCTGCGCCGCGAGGGCGGCATGGTCGTCGACGACATCGACGACCTGCTCAACCACCGCAGCGGCCTGCTCGGGCTGACCGGCGTCAACGACATGCGCGAGGTGCTGGCCCGCCGCGACGCCGGTGACCCGGATGCGACGCTGGCCTTCGACGTCTACTGCCGCCGGATCACCGGCTACGTGGGCGCGTACTACGCGCTGCTCGGCCGGGTCGACGCGATCGCGTTCACCGCCGGGGTCGGCGAGCACGCCGCACCCGTCCGGGCCGCGTCGCTGGCCGGGCTGGAGCGGCTGGGCGTCACCGTCGACCCGGCACGCAACGACGGTCAGGGCGACCGGGTCGTCTCCCCCGACGGCGCGGAGGTGGCGGTGCTGGTGGTCGGCACCGACGAGGAGCGGGAGATCGCCCGCGAGACCCGCGAGGTGCTCGGCGTCTGACCGCGGGCGCCCGGTCCTCCGCGCGGCCCGGCCCGGATCAGCCCAGGGCGATCCAGGCGACCAGGGCGACGACCACCACGGCGGCGACTGCGACGCCGGCGATCAGCGGCAGGCGGGACGGCGCCGACGCCGGCGCGGCCGGCTCGGGAGAATCGACGAATGCGCGGAACTGCGCGGTGTTGCCACTCGGGTCGGTGTAGTTCTCAGCCATGCGGCTGACCCTAGCGAAGCCGAACCGGGCGGACCGTCCCGCCGGGCCGCCACCTGCGGATCCGGGTGGCGGGACCGGGCAGACCCGGCCACCCGGTGGAGGCGGGAGCCGCCCGGGTGGCGGCGCCGACCGGTCCGGACGGCTGGCGCGTGCCGCCCGCTCGGCTGCCTACCGTGCAGGTGTGAGGGGGCAGCGGCTGGTCGCCGCGCTGATGACGGCGCTGCTGGCCGGTTGCGGCCCGGCCGTGACCACGTCCGGCCCGGCGCCGGCCGCCCTCGGGCCCGCGCCGGAGCGCCCGTACGCGGTCGGGATGCGGCAGTTCACGCTCGACCCGGACGGCAGGCGCCCGCTGCCGGTCACCGTCTGGTACCCGGCCGCGCCGCCTGCCGCACCGTCGCGCTCAGCCGTACTCCCGACGGGAACCGGCCCGGGCGGGCCTCGCGCGGTGGCCCTCCCGGCTCGCCAGTCGGTCGTCGCGGTCCCCTCCGGATCCGGCCGGGCCACACCGGCGAGCCCCGTTCCGGAGCGCGGACCGCAGGTCCGGCCGGGCGCGCCGTTCGCGGCCGGACGGTTCCCGGTGGTCCTCTACAGCCACGGCCTGCGCAGCCTGCCCGCCCTGCACGCGGCGCTGACCAGCCGCTGGGCCGCCGCCGGGTTCGTGGTGGTCGCGCCCACCTATCCGCGTACGAACCAGCGCGCCCGCGCCTACACCCGCGACGACGTCCGCAACCAGCCCGCCGACGCCTGGCGGCTGGTCCGTCACCTGGTCCGGCTGGGTGACCGCCCCGGCGATCCGCTCGGGGCGCACATGGCGGTGGACCGGTTCGCCGCCGCCGGGCACTCGGCCGGCGGTCACACGACGCTCGGCATGTTCGCCTCCGGGCAGCCGTCCCCGTTGCGGGCCGGAATCGTGATCGCCGGTGGCCGGATGGTCGCCGGCCTCTCCCGGCCGCTCGCGCCGATGCTGTTCGTGCACGGGAGCGCCGACCGGATCGTGCCGGAGTCGATCGGCCGGGCCGCGTACGCCCGCTGCCTCGGCCCGGCCGCCTTCCTGAGCCTGACCGGTCAGGGCCACGGCGAGTACCTGACGCCGGGCCGAACCGGGTTCGCCCAGGTGCTCGCCACCACCACCGACTTCCTGCGCTGGACGCTCTACGCCGACCGCGAGGCCCTGCACCGCCTCCCCGCCGACGCGACAGCACCGGACACCACCACCTTCACGACCCGCTCCCTCCCGCCCACCGCCCCTTGGCCCGTCGATCATGAAGTTGACGGCGTTCGCTGTCCGGTTTGTCGCCGCCAACTTCATGATCGACGGGGTCTGGGCGGGCGGCGAGGGGCGGCGAGGTGTGGGCGGGGTGGGTAGCGTGCGCGGGGTGGACGGGCTGGAGGGACGGCAACTGGGGGCGATCCGGGAGGTCGTCGATGTCGCCGACGCCGCCGGGATCGAGGTGTGGCTGCGCGGCGGCTGGGCGATGGACTTCCACCTCGGCGAGGTGACCCGGCCGCACGTCGACGTCGACTGGTACTGCTGGCGGCGCGTCGCCGCACCGCTGGCCGACCGGCTCGGCGCGCTCGGCTGGCGGCCCGACCCCCGGATGCCCACCGAGACGCAGCTCGACCTGCTGCGCGGCGACGTCGAGCTGAGCTTCGCGTACCTGGACCGGGACGCGGACGGCCGGGTCGTCGTCGGCGCCGGACCATGGGCCGGCACCCTCCTGCCCGACGGGATGCTGAGCGGCCCGCCCGGGCGGATCGGCGCGTTCACCGCACCGGTGATCAGCGTCGGCGCCCAGATCGAGTTCAAGGAGATGTTCCCGGTCTGGATGCCGGAGCGCCCCCGCCGGGCCAAGGACGCCGCCGACCTGGCTCGTCTCCGGGGGTCAGCGGGTGGTCACCCGGCGCGCTGACCGGGCCTGGTGGCCGCCGATCGCGAGGCACAATCGAGTTCATGCGCCGTCGTCCCGCCGCCCTCGTCACCGCCGCCCTGCTCTCCGCCGCTCTCACCGGCTGCTCGGAGCAGCCCACCGCTCCCGCCGAGCGGCCCGCTCCCGACGCCCCACCGACGACGAGCACAGCCGCCCCGCGGGTGCCGGCCGGCAAGGCGCCCGCGGAGAGCTTCGCGGTCGGCGTACGCCAGGTGAAGCTGAACCGCGACGGCGACCGGCCGCTGCCGGTGACGCTCTGGTACCCGGCGGCGGGCGCTGCCGGCGGCGCGGTCGAGCGTTCCGCCCCGGCGGCGGAGGGGCGGTTCCCGGTGGTGCTGTTCAGCCACGGGCTGGGTGCCCGGCCGGAGGACTACCAGGCGCTGCTGACCCGCTGGGTGGCGGCCGGTTTCGTGGTCGCCGCGCCACGTTTCCCGCACACCTCCCGGGGCACCGACGGCAACCCGCTGGACGTGCTCAACCAGCCGGCCGACGTGTCGTACGTGCTGACCCGGGTGCTCGCGCTCGGCGAGAAGGCGGGCGACCCGCTGCGCGGCCGGCTGGACCCGGAGCGGGTGGCCGCGACCGGGCACAGCGCCGGCGGCGTGACCACTGTCGGGTTGTTCACCGCGAGCCGGGACGAGCGGCTGGACGCGGGCATCGTCTTCGCCGGCACCGCCCTCGGCGTGGGTACCGCCTTCGCCGGCGCCGCCGCGCCGCAGTTGTTCGTGCACGGCGAGGCCGACGAGGTGGTGTCGTACGCCGCCGGCAAGGCCGTGTACGACGCGGTGCCGTGGCCGAAGGCGATGCTCAGCCTGCCCCGGGGCGACCACGGCCGGGCACTGCTCGGCGACGGCAAGGCGCTCGGCGTGGTAGCCGACACCTCTGTCGAGTTCCTCCGCTGGACGCTGTACGGCGACCCGGCGGCGAAGAAGCGCCTGCCCGCCGACGCCTCCCGGGGCGGCCTGGCCACCCTCGACGACCGCCTGTAAGGAAGGGCCCCTTCTTAACGTCTCCGGTAGAGAAAGGGCCCCTTGTCAACGCGCCACACGGCTCAGGCGGTGTGGTCGACTACCACCTTGCCGAAGACCTCACCGGAGTGCAGCCGGGCGAACGCCTCGGAGATCTCGCTGAACGGCACCACCCGGTCGACCACCGGGCGCACCTCGTGCTCGGCGCAGAACGCGAGCAGCTCGGTCAGCTCGCCCGGCGTGCCCATCGAGGTGCCGAGGATCTCCAGCTGCATGGCGAAGACCCGGCGGAGGTTGACCTTCGGCTCGTGCCCGGCGGTGGCGCCGGAGACGACGATCCGGGCCATCGGGGCCGCCGACTTCAGCGAGTGGTCGAAGGTGGCCGCGCCGACCGTCTCGATCACCACGTCGACCCGTTCCGGCAGCCGCGCGCCGGGCTCCAGCGCGGTCGCGCCCAGCTCGGTGATCCGCTCCCGCTTGGCGGCGTCGCGGCTGGTCGCGTACACCCGCTTGCCGAGCGCGACGCCGAGCGCGACAGCCGCGGTGGCCACGCCACCGCCGGCGCCCTGGACCAGCACCGACTCGCCGTCGGCGACCCGGCCCTTCGTGGTCAGCATCCGCCAGGCGGTGAGCCAGGCCGTGGGCAGGCACGCCGCGTCGGTCGCCGACAGGCCGTCGGGCAGCGGCAGCAGGTTCATCCGGGGTACGGCGACGAGCTCGGCGAACGTGCCCTGGTAGTGCTCGGAGAGGATGGAGACCCCGCGCGGGTCGCCGGGGGTGGGCACCACCGGGTAGATGACCACCTCGTTGCCGTCCGGGTCGGTGCCGACCGCGTCGCAGCCGAGGATCATTGGGAGCTGGTCGGCGGTCAGGCCCACGCCGCGCAGCGACCAGAGGTCGTGGTGGTTGAGCGAGCTGGCCCGGACCCGCACGGTGACCCAGTCGTCCTGCGGGTGGGTCGGCTCGGGACGGTCGCCGACGGCGAGCGCGGCGAGCGGGTTGTCGGTGTCGAAGGCCGAGGCGAAGGCAGCACGCATGATCGGCACGGTAACAAGCTGAGCAGCAGTTAAGAAGGGGCCCTTCCTCTACCGGTGGCGTTAGGAAGGGCCCCTTCCTTACATCTCAGCGGCGGGCGACGCCGTCGCGGCGGGCGGCCTCGGCGACCGCCTCGGCGACCGCCGGGGCGACTCGCGGGTCCAGCGGCGAGGGCACGATCGCGTCGGCGGTCAGCGACTCGGCCACCACGCCGGCGATGGCGTCGGCGGCGGCCACCTTCATCGAGTCGGTGATCCGGGTCGCCCCGGCGTCCAGCGCGCCCCGGAACACGCCGGGGAACGCGAGCACGTTGTTGATCTGGTTCGGGTAGTCGCTGCGCCCGGTGGCGACCACCGCCACGTGCCGGGCGGCCACCTCGGGGTGCACCTCGGGGGTGGGATTCGCCAGCGCGAACACGATGCCGCCGGGGGCCATGCCGGCCACCGCCGCCTCCGGGATCTGGCCGCCGGAGACGCCCACGAGCACGTCCGCGTCGCGCAGCGCCTCGGTGATGTCGCCCTGCCGGCCCTCGGCGTTGGTGAGTTCGGCCAGCTCGGCCTTGGTGCCGGTCAGCTCGCGGTGCCGGCCGATGATGCCGCGCGAGTCGCACACCACCACCCGCTCCGGGTCGACGCCGCCGGCGATCAGCATCTTGGTGACCGCCACCCCGGCCGCGCCCGCGCCGCTGACCGCCACCCGCAGGTCGCCGAGCTTGCGGTTGAGCAGCGTCGCGGCGTTGCGCAGCGCGGCGAGCACCACGATCGCGGTGCCGTGCTGGTCGTCGTGGAAGACCGGGATGTCCAGCGCCTCGTCGAGCCGGCGCTCCACCTCGAAGCAGCGCGGGGCGCTGATGTCCTCCAGGTTGATGCCGCCGAACGACGGCGCGAGCGCCCTGACGGTGGCCACGATCTCGTCCACGTCCTGGGTGTCCAGGCAGACCGGCACCGCGTCCACGCCGCCGAACTGCTTGAACAGCACCGCCTTGCCCTCCATCACGGGCAGCGCGGCGCGCGGGCCGATGTTGCCCAGACCGAGTACGGCGGAGCCGTCGGTGACCACGGCGACGGTGTGCGACACCCAGGTGTAGGTGTCGACGAGCGCGGGGTCGGCGGCGATCGCCTCACACACCCGGGCGACACCCGGGGTGTACGCGAGGGAGAGGTCCTCGCGGCTGGTCAGCGGCACGGTGGAGGCGACCGCCATCTTGCCGCCGACGTGCAGGCGGAAGACGGGATCGGCGGGGTCCGGGGTGGACGAAGACATGGTGACTCCAGGATCTGTCGAGCAGACGGACCGGCCGGCAGTGGTCAGCGCTGGTCAGCGACCGGCGGCGCGGCGGTGCGGGGGTCACCCGGGCACTTTTCGAGCATAGTCACGCACCCGCGCCCAGTATGTGAGCGGGGTCATATCCGCTTCGGTCGTTACCGTCCTCTGACCCGTCCCGGACGTGGCCACCAGCGGGCCACCACCCGGCCCCGGACGTCGGCCACCCCGTACGCCCGGGAGTCGTCGGTGACGAACTCGTTGTCGCCGCGCAACCACCACCCGCCGTCGCGCGGTTCCACCGCCCGCTTGACGACGAGCAGGTCGGGACGGCTGCGGAACACCGCCACCACCACGTCGCCGGGGCGTACCGGCCGGCCGCCGGTGCGGACCAGCACCGCGTCGCCGTGACGCAGCGTGGGGGCCATGGAGGGGCCGGTCACCAGCACCGGAACCAGCGGGCCGCGCAGCGCCGGATGCCCGTCGGTGCTCGTCACGTCACCTCCCGGCCCCTGAGGGCGTCTCCAGGAGTAATGTCGTCTTGGATCATCGCAAACAACCCATGGAGGACCCTGATGCGCCTTCCCCGCATCCTCACGCCCCGGGTGACGGCCAGCGCTCACTGCGACCTGCCCTGCGGCGTATACGACCCGGCCCAGGCCCGGATCGAGGCCGAGTCGGTCAAAATGATCTGCGAGAAGTACCAGGCCAACACCGACCCGGAGTTCCGCACCCGCGCCATCCTGATCAAGGAGCAGCGGGCGGAGCTGGTCAAGCACCACCTGTGGGTGCTCTGGACCGACTACTTCAAGGCACCGCACTTCGAGAAGTACCCCCACCTGCACCAGCTGTTCAACGAGGCCACCAAGCTGGCCGGCGCGGCCGGCGCCAAGGGCGCCACCGACCCGGCCAAGGCCGACGAGCTGCTGGCGAAGATCGACGAGATCTCGAAGATCTTCTGGGAGACCAAGCAGGCGTGACGTCGCCCGACGGCACTCCGACGATCCGGCCGGTACGTCCCGAGGACGTACCGGCCGTCGTCGCCATGGTGCACGAACTCGCCGAGTACGAGCGCGCCCCGGAGCAGTGCCACCTCACCACGGCGCAGCTCGACGCGGCCCTGTTCGGCCCCGCCCCGGCGCTGTACGGCCACGTCGCCGTCGACGCGTCGGGCCGGCCGGTCGGTTTCGCGCTCTGGTTCCTCAACTTCTCCACCTGGGCCGGCGTGCACGGCATCTACCTGGAGGACCTCTACGTCCGCCCGGACGCCCGGGGCACCGGCGCGGGCCGGATGCTGCTCGCCACGCTCGCCGCGATCTGCGTCGAGCGCGGCTACCAGCGGCTGGAGTGGTGGATGATCCACTGGAACCCGGCGGCCCGTTTCTACGCCGCGATCGGCGCCACGCCGATGGACGAGTGGACCCCGTACCGCCTGGCCGGGCCGGCGTTGCGCGAGCTCGCCACGCACGCGACGGCCGTGCCCACGCGGCCCGTCCGCTGACCGGGTAGAGTCCCGCACCGGGGGGAGGAGCCGTGACTCAACTGACCGGGCACCCGGCGACCGACGACGACGTCGTCCATCTCACCGTGCCCGCCGACGGTGGTTACCTCGGCGTGCTCCGCACCGCCACGGCCGGCCTCGCGGCCCGGCTCCAGTTCGCCCTCGACGAGATCGAGGATCTGCGCATCGCCGTCGACGAGGCGTGCGCCATGCTGCTCGCGATCGCCACCCGCGACGCCGAGCTGGAGTGCCGGTTCGCGGTCACCGAGGACGCGCTCACCGTCGAGGTGACGGTGCCGACGGTCCGGGGCGCCACGCTCCCGTCCGAGTCGTCCTTCGCCTGGAAGGTGCTGACGGCACTGACCACCGGGGCGAACGCCCACGCATCAGCCGGCCGGGCCACCATCTCGCTGCTGACCCGCCGCGCCGGCGGCTACTGACCGGCTCGGCCGGCGGCCACCGGCCGGCTCGGTCCGGCCCACACCGGCCGGCGGAGGCCGGACCGGGGTGGGTCGCGTTCAGCGGGCCGGCTCGCCGAAGCCCAGCGCGCGGTTGGTCGGACCGCTCACCAGCAGCCCGACCATGCCGATCCCGAGCGCGATCAGCGGCACCCCGAGCCAGCCCATGCCGCCCTCGATCATGAACCAGCCGACCGGCAGCAGCATGAGCTGGAGCACGATGGCCGGTGCGCGGGCCCCGGCCCGGCGGCGGGACAGCGCGCCGCCGAGCGCCCAGAGCGCCACCGCGCCGCCGGCGGCGAAGACGGTCACCAGCAGCGCCGAGGTCAGATCCGTGGTGTCGGCGGTGAGGTCGGACCAGATGAGCCACACCGCGATCAGCCCCAGCGCCACCGCCTGGGCACGTAGCAGGAGCACCGCCGCGCGCAGCGTGCCGGGGAGCGGGTCGGAGTCGATCGTCACGGCCGCCACGATACCGGTGGGTAGGCGCGGTATTGTGCCGCCCATGCGGGCCGTCCTGGTGGTCAATCCGAAGGCCACCACCACCAGCGAGCGCAGCCGGGACGTGCTGGTCCGGGCGTTGCGCAGTGAAGTCGACCTGTCGGTGCGTTACACCCGCCGACGGGGCCACGCCATGGATCTGGCCCGGGAGGCCGCCCAGGAGGGCGTCGACCTGGTCGTCACGCTCGGCGGTGACGGCACCGTCAACGAGGTGGTGAACGGTCTGATGGCGGCGGAGCCGCCGACGTTCCGTACCGGGCAGACCTCGGCCGAGCGGCTGCCCGCGCTGGCCACCGTGCCGGGCGGTTCGACGAACGTCTTCGCCCGCGCGCTCGGGCTGCCCCGGGAGTGGCCCGACGGCACCAGCATGATCCTGGAAGGGCTGCGGCTCGGCCGGTCCCGCACGATCGGGCTGGGGCGGGCCGACGACCGCTACTTCACGTTCTGCGCCGGCTTCGGGCTGGACGCGGCGGTCATCCGCCGGGTGGAACAGGCCCGCAAGAAGGGGCGCGTCTCCACGCCGGCGCTCTACTTCCGCTCCACCGCGAGTCAGTACTTCGTCGGCTCGGACCGCCGCCACCCGTCGATCAGACTGGAGCGTCCGGGTGAGCCGCCCGCGACGGAGCTGGCCACCACGATCATCCAGAACACCGCGCCGTGGACGTACCTGGGCGACCGGGAGATCAATCCGAACCCGGAGGCGTCCTTCGACCTCGGGCTCGACGTGCTCGCGTTGCGGCGGCTGCGGGTGGCCAGCACGGCCCGTACGGCGGCGCAGTTCTTCTCGAAGCGACCGGATCCGCACGGCAAGCAGGTGCTGCGGCTGCACGACGTGGCCGAGTTCACGCTCGTCTCGGACCGTCCGCTGCCGTTCCAACTGGACGGGGACTACCTCGGCGAGCGGGAGAAAGTCCGGTTCACGTCCGTTCCGGCCGCACTGAGAGTAATCTGCTAGGTCTCGGGTATCTGAGTCGGTTGACGCGGACCCCCCGCCGCGCGGGTACGGTGGCCGCCACGCCGAGGAAGGGTGCCGGAAATGTCAGCAACGTCACGCGGACCGTACTACATTGATTATCGACTGTGGCACGCCGGGTAACCAGGGCACTGGCAAACCCGGACAAATGGGTGGTGAGCCCGCTCACTGTTCGGAGTTTTTCCGAGCGTCACCCTTGACATCGCTGTAGTTCGTGAAAGTATTCACAAGCGAACTCGTGTTGCCGGGACATTGCCTGGATATGCTCGTTCGGTTGAGCTGTTCCAGCAGGTTCACGAGCCCACAGCCTGCTCACGCAGCGCCGAATTGATGGATGCTGACCGTCACCATTCGGCATTGCGGACGCATATAGGAATAGCAACGAAGCGTTATCTGGCCACCCACTAAGAATGAGGAGTGTTGCCGCCATGGACTGGCGCCACGATTCGGTCTGCCGCGACGAGGACCCGGAGCTGTTCTTCCCGATCGGGACGTCCGGCCCGGCCCTCCTTCAGGTGGAACAGGCGAAGGCCGTCTGCCGGCGCTGCCCCGTGACCGACCAGTGCCTGCAGTGGGCGCTGGAGTCCGGTCAGGACGCCGGTGTCTGGGGCGGGATGAGCGAGGAGGAGCGTCGCGCGGTGAAGCGCCGCGGCGGCCTCCGTGTGCTGCGCGCTCACTCCGCCTGACCCGTACACGCTGAACGCCCCGGCCGGGATTCCCGGCCGGGGCGTTCTGCTGTCCCGGACCGGGTTCAGCGGGTCACCGCCTCCACCCGCCGCCGGACCAGGTCGGCCAGCTCCGGCAGGTCGGTCAGCGGGTCGGCCACCGCCACCGCGCCGGCCGACCGGGCCGCCGCGCGTACCCCGTCGTGGAACCGGCCCGGGGCCAGGAAGTAGGCGGCCACCGCGACCCGGCGGGCGCCCGCCGCGCGCAGGCGCGCCACCGCGCCGCCGACCTCCGGGGGCGCCGCCGAGGCGTACGAGACGCGGCAGGGCACACCCAGCCCGGCGCCGAACGCCGCGGCGACCCGGCCCACCGAGGCTCGCGCCGCCGGATCCCGGGTACCGGCCGCCGCCAGCACCACCGCGTCCAGCCCACTCGGACCGTCGCCGGTCGCCTCCGCCAGGCGGCGGCGCAGCCCGTCCAGCAACCCGCCGTCCACCCCGCCGCCGGTCGGCCCCAGCACGTCGGTCACCCGTACCTCGATGTCCGCGCCGGCCGCCGCGACCGCCGCCGGGATGTCCACCTTCCGGTGGTACGCGGCGGTCAGCAGCAGCGGCACCAGGACCGCCCGGGAGTGACCGGCGGCGGACAGCCCGCGCAGCACCTCGGCCGGCCCGGGATCGGTGTGGTCGAGCCAGCTCGGCAGCACCGGACGCCCCGGCCAGGTGGCCGCCACGGCGAGCGCCAGCGCCCGGGTCGCCTCGGCCGCGCGCGGGTCACGGCTGCCGTGGGCCACCAGCACCACCGGTGGCCCGGCGCTCAGGTGTGCAGGCCGCACTCGGTCTTCTCGAACATCGCCCAGCGCCCGGCGCGCGCGTCCTCCCCCGCCCTGGTCCGCCGCGTGCACGGCCAGCAGCCGATCGAGCCGTAGCCGCGGGCGAACAGCTCGTTCACCGGAATGTCGTACCGGGCCACGTAGGCGTCCACCTCCCGCTGCGTCCAGGCCGCTATCGGGTTCACCTTGACCTTGCCGCGCCGCGCGTCGAAGCCCACCACGGGCGTGTTCGCCCGGGTCGGCGACTCGTCCCGGCGCAGCCCGGCGGCCCAGGCGTCGTACCCGGACAGCGCCCGCTCCAGCGGCTCCACCTTGCGCAGCTGGCAGCAGTCGTCCGGGGACCTGTTGAACAGGCGCGGGCCGTACTGGCCGTCCTGCTGGCCCACGGTCATCCGGGGCCGGATCGAGCGCACCCGAACCGGCATCCGCCGGGCCACCTCGTCGCGGACCCGCAGCGTCTCCGGGAAGTGCAGCCCGGTGTCCAGGAACACCACGTCGACGCCGGGCGCGACCCGGGAGACCAGGTGCGCCAGCACGCCGTCGGCCATCGAGCTGGTCACGCAGAACCGCTCACCGAACGTCTCCACCGCCCAGCGCGCGATCTCCAGCGCGGGCGCGTCCGCCAGTTCCCGGCCGGCCTCCTCGGCCAGCGCGCGCAGCTCCTCCGGGTCGCGGCGAGCCGGCCCACCCGGGCCGATCAGGCCGAGGCCGGCGGCGGAGACGAGGCCGGTCACCGGGTCACCGCCCGGCTCAGCAGGCCGGTGAACTTGACCGCGAAGACCCGCGCACAGGCGTGGCACTCCCAGGCGCCGTGCCCGGCCTCGTGCGGCCGCAGGTCCTCCTCCCCGCAGTACGGGCAGTAGAGAGGCGCAGATCGGGCGTCGCTCATCGCGCCACCTCGCTTCGCTCGCTCATCGGAGCTCCTCCTCGTCGGCTCTGATCACCCAGTTGGCGAACGTCTCCCCCTCGGTCCGGCCGGCCAGGTAGCGGCGGGCGAGCCGTTCCACGTACTCCGGAAGCTCCTCGGCGGTGGTCTTCAGGCCGCGCAGCTTGCGGCCGAAGCCGGCCGTCTGCCCCTGCGCCATGCCGAGGCCGCCGCCGAGGTGCACCTGGAAGCCCTCGACCTGCCGGCCGTCCGGGCCGACCACGAGCTGGCCCTTGAGCCCGATGTCGGCGACCTGGGTGCGGGCGCAGGCGTTCGGGCAGCCGTTGAGGTGGATGGAGATGTCCGCGTCGAAGTCGCGCAGCCGCTCCTCCAGGCGCGCGACCAGTTCCTCGCCGCGCCGCTTGGTCTCGACGATGGCGAGCTTGCAGAACTCGATGCCGGTGCAGGCCATCGTGCCGCGCCGCCACGCCGACGGCCGGGCCTCCAGGCCGATCCCACGCAACGCCGTGACCAGCGAGTCGGTCCGCTCCGGCGCCACGTCCAGCACGAGCAGCTTCTGGTACGGCGTGAGCCGCACCCGGCCGCTGCCGTGCGCCTCGACCACGTCGGCGAGTTGCGCCAGCTGGGTGCCGGACACGCGGCCCACCACCGGGGCGGCGCCCACGTAGTTCGCGCCGTCGCGCTGGGCGTGCACGCCGATGTGGTCGACCGGCTTGGCCGGCAGGTCGGCGGCCGGACCGTCCAGCAGGGTGCGGCCCAGGTATTCCTTCTCCAGCACCTCCCGGAACCGCTCCACGCCCCAGTCGGCGACCAGGAACTTCAGCCGGGCCCGGTTGCGCAGACGGCGGTAGCCGTAGTCGCGGAAGATGCCGACCACGCCGGCCCACACGTCCGGCACCTCGTTGCGCGGCACCCAGACGCCGAGCCGCTTGGCGAGCATCGGGTTTGTCGACAGCCCGCCGCCGACCCACACGTCGAAGCCGGGCCCGTGCTCCGGGTGCTCCACGCCGAGGAACGCGATGTCGTTCGCCTCGTACGGCGTGTCGACCAGCCAGGAGATCGAGGTCTTGAACTTGCGGGGCAGGTTGGAGAACGCCTTGTCGCCGACGTACCGGCGGACGATCTCGTCGATCGCCGGGGTCGGGTCGAGCACCTCGTCCCGGGCCACACCGGCGACCGGGCTGCCGAGCACGATCCGGGGGCAGTCGCCGCACGCCTCGGTGGTCTGCAGGCCGACCGCCTCCAGCCGGCGCCAGATCTCCGGCATGTCCTCGACCCGGATCCAGTGGTACTGGATGTTCTGCCGGTCGGTGATGTCGGCGGTGTCCCGGGCGAACTCGCGGGAGATGTCCGCGATCACCCGGAGCTGGGCCAGGTTGAGCTGGCCGCCGTCCACCCGGACCCGCAGCATGAAGAACTCGTCCTCCAGCTCGTGCGGCTCCAGCACGGCGGTCCGCCCGCCGTCGATGCCGGCCTTGCGCTGGGTGTAGAGGCCCCACCAGCGGAACCGGCCGCGCAGGTCCTGCGGGTCGATCGAGGCGAAACCGCGGTGGGCGTAGATGTTCTCGATCCGGTCCCGCACGTTCAGCGGGTCGTCGTCCTTCTTGATCCGCTCGTTGGGGTTGAGCGGCTCACGGTGCCCGAGCGCCCACTGCCCCTCGCCGCGTGGCCGGCGGGGCGCACGGGCGGCGGGCGCCGGGCTGTCGGGACGGGTCGGGGTGCTGCTGACCGCCATCGCGGCGTCCTCCATGGTCTGCTGCGGTGCCTGGAGCGCGGACGCGGCGGCCGGCCCTGGAGAGGGCCGTGGACGGCGATGTCGATGACGGCCGGCGCGAGTACGCGCCCGAGACGGAAAGGTCGGGCGTCGTCAGTGGGCCGGACAGATCGCGCTGCGCACGCGGCCGTAATCGACGTGGCGGCGAGCCACGAAGCGGCGGACGACAGCGGCGGTCATGTGCCTCATGCTGCCACACCACGCCCCGCACGACCACAGCTCCGCACTGTGATCCCACATCACGGGCCACCCCCACCACCCACCCCCACCCCGCCCTCTCTCCCGCCCCGCCCCGCCCCGGTGATCAAGGAGTTAACGTCCCCGACCCGCCATCCGAGCCCCGCAATCTCCTTGGTCAACACCCCCACCTCCCCTCCCCGGCCCGCCGCCGACGCGTTGATCATGAGGTTGGCGGGGACAAAAGGGACAGTGAGCGCGGTCAACCTCATGATCGACGGGGTGGAGGTGGGTGGAATCGGTGGAGAGGGGTGGGTGGGGGGCTTGGGCGTGTGAGGCTGCGGGGGTGAGGAGGTTCGCGCCCGGCCGGCCGGGGCCGGTGGTGGTGTGGGTGGTGCCCGGGCTGCTCACGCTCGTGGTGACGCTGGCCGGCATCGGGCACGCCCAGCCGTGGCGGGACGAGCTGGCCACCTGGAGCGCGGCGACCCGGCCGGTACCGGACCTGTTCCGGATGACCCGCACCATCGACGCCGCCACCGGGCCGTACTACCTGCTCACGCACGGCTGGACCGCGCTGGCAGGCACGTCGCCGACGGCACTGCGGCTGCCGTCGGCGCTGGCCATGACAGTGGCCGCCGCGCTCACCGCCCGCCTCGGCGCGGTGCTCGTCGGCCGCCGCGCCGGGCTGCTGGCCGGACTGCTGTTCGCGGTGCTGCCGGTCACCTCGCGGTACGGGCAGGAGGCCCGCCCGTACGCCCTCGCGACGCTGCTCGCCGTGCTGTCCACACTGCTGCTGGTCGAGGCGCTGCGCCGGCCGGGACGGTGGCGCTGGGCCGAGTACGCGGCAGCGGTCGCCGCGCTCGGCCTGTTCCACCTGCTGGCGCTCACGCTGCTCGCCGCGCACGCCCTGGTGGTGCTGCTGGTCGCCGCGCGCGGCTCGTCCGCCGCGGGCCTCGACCCGCCACGCCCGGCCGATGCTCGCACGGATTCTGACGGCACACGGCGGAAGCCGATGGTGCTCGCCTGGTGGATGGTGGCGCTGCTGCCGGCCGTCCTGCTGGTCACCCCGCTGGCTCTCGTCGCCGGAGGACAGCGTGGACGGCAACTCGACTGGGTCGATCCGGCTCGCCTGCCCGACCTGGCGGCGTTGCCCGGCGCGCTGGCGCAGAGCGGCGTCGTCGGCGGGTTCGTGCTCGCGCTCGCGGCGCTCGGCTCGGCCCGGATGGGCCGCCGGGCGCTGCTGCCGGCCGCCGCCGTGCTGTTGCCGGTGCTGCTGGTCTTCGCCGTCGGGACGGTGGTGCCGCTGTGGGTGACCCGGTATCTGGTGTTCACGGTGCCGTTCGCCTGCGTGCTGGCCGGCGCCGCGCTGGCCGCCGCTCGGGCCGCTCCCGCACCGACGGCGACGCCGGGGACGGCGACGCCCGCCGAAACGGAACGCACGGCGACACCCACGGCAGCAGAGCGGGGACGGACGCCGCCCGGAGGGCGGATCGCGGCCGGACTGGCAGTGGTGGTCCTGGCCGGGCTGCTCGGGCTGCCGGATCAGGCGGCCCTGCGCCGCACCCACGAGTGGCCGCGCAGCGCACCTGTCGACTACGCGGGCGCCGCCGGGGTCATCCGCGCCGAGCAGCGGCCGGGCGACGCGATCGTCTACGCGTCCCGCGACGGCTGGCTGTTCCCGGATCTGGGCATGGCGTACCACCTGGGGCCGAGGTTGCCGCGCGACGTGCTCGTGGTCCGCGACCAGCGCCGGGACGCGAGTCTCTGGGCCGTGGAGTGCGACGACCCGGCGCGCTGCCTGGCCGGGACGGACCGGGTCTGGCTGGTGGTCACCGGCCGGCGCGCGGACCCGCTGGCGGCGGTGCCGGGTGCGAAGGGCGACGCGCTGCGCGCGGGCTACACCGTGCGGCAGGTGTGGCAGCGCCCGGGAATCACGGTGGCCCTGCTCGTCCGGTGAGACGGTCGGTGGTGCCGCGGGCCAGCGGTACGACGATTGCCGCCTCGGTGCCGCCGTCGGCGCCGTTGCGCAACGTGATGGTGCCGCGCAGCTCGCCGGTGACGAGCGCCCGGACGATCTGGAGGCCCAGGTTGCCGCCGCGTTCGGCGTCGAACTGCTCGGGCAGTCCCCGGCCGTTGTCGGTGACAGTGACGTGCAGTTGCTTGCGGGCCCGGTGCGTGGAGACCACCACCTCGGGCCGGGGCGCGGAGACCACGGCCTCGGGCCGGGCCGCGTCCGCGGGCGACGGGGCACCGGCCTCCTCGTCGGCCGGCGGGAAGCCGTGCTCGACGGCGTTGAGCAGCAACTCGTTGAGCACCATCACCAGCGAGGTGGCGATCTCGGCGGGCAGGACGCCGAAGGTGCCGCGACGGCGCATGCCGACGCTCACCTCGGTGGCGGCGACCTCGGTGGCGGCGCTCGCGACCCGGTCCACGATGCCGTCGAACTCGACCGCCTCGTCGCTGGACATGGAGAGCGTCTCGTGCACCAGCGCGATCGAGGCGACCCGGCGTACCGATTCTTCGAGCGCCACCCGCGCCTCGGGCATGGCGACCCGCCGGGCCTGGAGGCGCAGCAGCGCGGCGACGGTCTGGAGGTTGTTCTTCACCCGGTGGTGGATCTCCCGGATGGTGGCGTCCTTGGTGATCAGGGCGCGGTCGCGGCGGCGTACCTCGGTGATGTCGCGGACCAGCACCAGCGCGCCGATCGGCACTCCGGCGGGCATCAGCGGCAGCGCGCGGGTGAGCATGGTGGCGCCGCGGGCGTCGATCTCGCGGCGGGGTGGCGCCTCGCCGCGCAGCGCGGCGAGTACGGCGTTGCCCGCGTCGGTGCCTTCCAGGGGGTCGCCCGCGAGCCGGCGGTGCAGCTTGGCCAGGTCCTCCCCGACGAGGTGGGAGGCGTAGCCGAGGCGGCGGTACGCGGACTGCGCGTTCGGGCTCGCGTAGGTGACCTTGCCGTTGGCGTCGAGCCGCACCAGGCCGTCGCCGACCCGGGGCGCCGAGGTGGTCTCGCCCGGGTGCCGGGGCGGCGGGAACGTGCCGTCGGCGATCATCTGGGCGAGGTCGTCGGCAGTGGTGAGGTAGTTCAGTTCGAGCTGGCTGGGCGTGCGGGCGGTGGACAGGTTGGTGTCCCGGCCCACCACGGCGATCACCTCGCCGGCTTCACCGTCGCCGGTGCGCAGCCGGACCGGGATCGCCTCGTGGCGGGCCGGGACGTCGCCGTACCAGACCGGGTCGCCCTCGCGCCAAATCCGTCCCTGCCGGTGGGCCACCTCCAGGTGGGCCACCTCGGCCCCGCCGACGATGCGCCCGACCTGGTCGTCCAGGTAGGCGGTCGGCGCGGTGGTGGGACGGACCTGGGCCACGCAGAGGAACGTGCCGTCACCGTCCACCGGCACCCAGAGCAGCAGGTCGGCGAAGGACAGGTCGGACAGCAGCTGCCAGTCGCCGGCGATCCGGTGCAGGTGGTCGATGTCGGCCGGACGGAGCGCGGTGTGCTCCTCGGCGAGATCACGGAGGGTGGACACGCCACACAGCGTGCCACGCCGGACGTCACATCGTCGCCGTGACCTTCTTCAAGCCGCGCGGCGCGTCCGGGTCCTCGCCCCGGGCCAGCGCCAGGGACAGCGCGAGCCGTTGCAGCGGCAGGATGTCGAGCAGCGGCGCGTACCGCTCGTCGACCTCGGGCACGGCCATCCGGGTCTCGCCGACGTCGGCGGAGCCGACCACCACCACGTCGGCGCGGCGCTCGCCGAGCCGGGGCAGCACCTCGCGCATCGACGTGCCGCCGGGGCCGGAGCCGACCACGGCGAGCACCGGGACGTCCGGGTCGGTCATGGCGAGCGGGCCGTGCAGCAGGTCGGCGCCGGAGAAGGCGAGCGCCGGGAGGTACGAGGTCTCCATCAGCTTCAGCGCCGCCTCCCGGGCGGTCGGGTACGCGTAGCCCCGGCCGGTGGTGACGAGCTGGGCGGCGAACCGGTAGCGCGGGGCGAGCCGGGCCGGGGTGTCGTCGGCGAGCGTCTGCGCGGCCAGCCCGGGCAGGCGGCTCAGGGCGGCGCGTTCCTCGGCGGGCAGCACGCCGTCGCCGGCGCGTACGCCCTCGATCAGCATGAGCAGCGCGAGCAGCTCGGCGGTGTACGTCTTGGTGGCGGCGACGGCGCGCTCGTGGCCGGCGGCGATGTCCACGCTCAGCTCGGCGGTCTCCACCAGCGGCGAGCCGGGGTTGTTTGTGACCGCGAGGGTGAGCGCGCCGGAGGCGCGGGCGACCCGCAGCACCTCGGCGAGGTCGGGCGAGCCGCCGCTCTGGCTGACGCCGACGACGAGCGCGTCGGAGAGGTCGGGCCGGGCACCGAAGACGGTGATCGCGCTCGGTGAGGCCAGTCCGGCGGGCAGTCCGAGGCGGATCTCGGTCAGGTAGGCCGCGTAGAGCGCGGCGTGGTCGGAGGTGCCCCGGGCGGTGAAGACCACGTGCCGGGGGCGGCGTTCGGCGACGACGGCCGCCACCTCGGCGATGGCTGCCGCGTGTTCGGTGGAGAGCAGACGCTCGTAACCGGCCGGCTGCTCGTCGATGTCGGCGGCCATACCGGCCCCTGCTCGCGTCACTCCAGAACCTCCTTCTGCGCGTTTTCCGCGCGTTCGATGCTCAGTCTTGCACGTTTTGACAGGCTCAATCAACGCAACGAGCACTAGTGCGCAGTGGATCACTAAATCGGCGGAAGATCCCCTAGGCTTGCCCGGCTGACCGACCCGACCCGCGAGAGGACGACGTGCCCGACGACGACGCCGCGCTCTCGGCGGAGGAGGAACTCGCGCTGGCCCGGCTGGCGCTGGACGAGGGCGACCTGCGGCACGCCGCCGACCACGTGGCCGCCGCGCTGGTCCGCTCCCCCACGCTGCCCGAGGCGCACGAGACGCTCGCCCGGCTGAACGCGGCCAGCGGCGGCGACCTCGACCTCTTCCCGCTCGGTCAGCAGGCGTTCGTCGGCGCCGTGGTGGCCCGCGCGCACCTGCTCGCCGCCGCCGGCCGCCCCGCCGAAGGGCTCGACCTGCTCGCCGCCGCCACCGGCTACGCGCCCGCCGCCCCGTGGGCCGCCGTGCCCTGGGTTACCGCCGCCGACCTGCCGGAACGCCTCGATCCCGAGCGCACCGCCCGGATCCTCATGCAGGTCTGCGCGGCGGCGCCCGACCCCGCGCCGCGCCGGCTGCGCGAGCCGCTGGAGCCGTACCTCACGCTGGCCCGCCACGCGATCACCGTCCATCCGGCCCATCCGCTGCTGCTCGGCGCGGCGTCCGCGCTGGCCCGGCGCCTCGGCGAGGTCACCCTCGCCGTCACCTGGGCCACCCGGGGGGTACGCGCACAGCCCACCAAACTCGGCGAGGTGTGGCTCGGGTACGCGTACCGCAGCGCCGGCCGGACCGGCGAGGCGCTCGCCGCACTGGAACGCGCTGTCGCGCTCGACCCGGACGACCTCGCTGTCTACGCGGACATCGCCGGCACGCTGGCCGACCACGGCCGGCTCGACGCGGCACTGGGCTGGGTCGACCGGGCGCTGGCGAAGGATCCGTCCTTCGACTGCGCGGTGCACACCGCGCACCGGCTGCGCTACCTGCGCGACGGGGACGTGGACCACCTGGTGGCGCTCGCCGACTTCGTCCGCGACCACCCGGACGACACGCACGAGCACGGTGACCTGGCCGAGTGCTGCCGGGGCCGCCCCTGGCTCGGGCAGGTGACCCCGGCCGGCGACGACGCCCCGGCCCCTGACGGTCCCGCCCCCTCGGCCGAGGCGGTACGGCGGCTCCAGCAGCTCGCGCACCCGGCCTGGCCGCACCCACCGGCCGCGTACGACGCCGCCGTCGGGCTGGCCACGCTGCACCTCGCCGACCTGCTCGCCCTGCTGGCACACCCGCCGGAGGCGCCGGCGACCGCGCTGGGCCGGGTGCTCGGCGGGCAGGACCCAGCACTGTGGACGCGCTGCGCGCAGGTCTGGGCCTGCCTCGGCCTGCTGCACCACCGCACCGACGAGCAGTGGGAACGGTCCACCCGCCGCCGGGTGCTGCGGGAACTGGCCGCCGGCGATCTCGGCCCGGCCGCCGAGGCGGCACTGTTCGCCCTGGTCACCGCCGCCTGGATGCACCCGGACACGCGCACCGACGTGGCCGCGCTGGTGGCCGGGCGGATCGCCGAGGTGGCGGCCGGGTCCGCCCGGCGTAGCCCGGTGGCGGTATCGCTGGCGTACCTGGCGCGAGCCACCCCGGCACTCGACCCGGCGGCACGCGCCACTGCCGACGGGCTGATCGCCGACGCCGAGGGCGGACCGCTGCGGCGTCTCTGGCGACGCCTCGCCGCCCTGTTCCGCCGCGGCTGACCACGCGGAGCGGCAGACGCGGCGCGGCCCCGCGTACCCCTGGAGGGGCGGCGGGGCCGCGACCGTGCGTCAGGCGACGGGGGCCCGGCCGAGCGCGGCCTCGGCCTCGTCCTCAGGTGTGGCGCCGGCCGGCGGCACGTCGTTCGTCGCGCGCAGCGGCACCTCCTTGATGAACCAGGCGAGCACCGGTACGGCCACTGTGAACAGGACCGCCCAGAAGAAGACGTGCGAGATGGCGTCGGACAGGCCGCCGAGCACCGCCTCGCGCACCGGGCCGGTGAGCTTCTTGAGCGCCTCCAGATTCATCGCGCCGCCCTCGCCGCCGCCCGAGCCCGAGAACGCGGGACCGGCCGCCGAGTCGGCCAGGCGGTTGGCGAAGATCGCACCGAAGAGGGAGACGCCGAACGAGCCGCCGATGGACCGGAAGAAGGTGGCCGCACCGCTGGCCGCGCCGAGGTCCTTCTGTTCCACGCTGTTCTGCGCGATGAGCATCGAGGTCTGCATGAGGAAGCCCATGCCGACACCGAGCACGATCATGTAGAGCGAGGACTGCGCCTTGCTCGTGTCCACGTCCAGCAGGCTGAGCAGGCCCATCCCGGCGGCCATCACCACGCCGCCGACGATCGGGAAGAGGCGGTAACGGCCGGTCTTGGTGATGGTCCGGCCGACCACGAGCGACACCACGAGCATGCCGAACATCAGCGGGAGCAGCAGCAGCCCGCTGTTCGTGGCCGAGGCCCCCTGGACGGTCTGCTGGTAGAGCGGCAGGAAGTTCATCGCGCCGAACATGGCGAAGCCGAGCAGGAAACCGATCACCGAGATCAGCGCGAAGTTGCGGTTGGCGAACAGGCTCAGCGGCAGGATCGGCTCCGGCACACGTCGCTCGACCAGCGCGAACGCGCCGAGCGCGAGCAGCGCCAGCACGGCGAGGCCGAGGATCTGCGGCGAGACCCAGTCGTACTCGTTGCCGCCCCACGTGGTCACCAGCACGATGGCGGTGATGCCGACGGACAGCAGCGCCGCGCCCAGCCAGTCGATCTTGTGTTCGGTGCGGTACTTCGGCAGGTGCATGGTGGTGGCGAGGACCAGCAGCGCCACGCCGCCCAGCGGCAGGTTGACGTAGAACGCCCAGCGCCAGGAGAGGTTGTCGGTGATGAAGCCGCCGACGAGCGGGCCGGCGACCATGGCGATGGCCATGATGCCGGCGATCATGCCCTGGTAGCGGCCGCGCTCGCGGGGCGGGACCAGGTCACCGATGATGGCCATGACGCCGACCATCAGGCCGCCCGCGCCGAGGCCCTGCACGGCACGGAACGCGATCAGCTCGGTCATGCCGGTCTCCGTGCCGCCGAAGACGCCGGAGCCGGACATGCCGCAGAGGGCGGAGCCGACCAGGAACACGACGACCGCGGTGAGGAAGACCGTCTTGCGGCCGTAGAGGTCGCCGAGCTTGCCCCAGATCGGTGTGGAGACCGTGGTGCCCAGCACGTACGCGGTGACCACCCAGGTGAAGTGGTCAGCGCCGCCGAACTCGAAGACGATCCGCGGCAGCGCGGTGCTGACGATCATGTTGTCGAGCATCGCGAGCATCATCGCGATCATCAGGCCGAACAGGACGATACGGACGTTGGGTCTCGTGGTCACCTGGGCTGGTTGACTCATCGGTAGGCTCCCCCGAAGATCGGATGATCGACTTACTTGCCGCCCGGCTAGTTGACTTACTAGCCGGACGGTAAGCTGATGGCGGGCGCACGTCAAGCGGATTGGAAGGATGTCGGCTGGTGAGGGAGACCACAGGGGGCACACGGCAGCGGATCCAGGCCGTCGCCTTGGAACTCTTCACCGAGCAGGGCTACGAGAAGACGTCCCTGCGGGAGATCGCCGAGCGGCTCGGCGTGACGAAGGCGGCGCTCTACTACCACTTCAAGAGCAAGGACGAGATCGTCACCAGCCTGGTCGACGACCGGCTGCGCCGGATGGACGAGCTGATCGCCTGGGCCGCCGACCAACCACCCACGCTGGCCACCCGGCGCGCCCTGATCGGCAGGTACGCCGACAGCATGTTCGCCGGCGACCTGCCCCAGGTGATGCGCTTCTTCGAGCAGAACCAGACGGTGCTCAAGAGCCTTGTCGCGGGCCAGCAGATGCGGGACCGGATAATGCGCCTGGCGCACGAGCTGTGCCGGGGCGACGACTCCCCCGCCGCCCAGCTCCGCGCCGCGCTCACGCTGTTCGCGGTGCACAGCAGTTGGTTCGCGGTACGCGCGCCCGGCATCACCGACGACGAGCGCAAGCGGATCGCGCTCCAGGTCGCCGACGAGCTGCTCGCCAAGATCGGCGAGACCGGCGCGGAAGGCGACGCCTGAGCCGCGCTCAGCGGGCCGCGGTCAGGTCCAGCCGCAGGCCGCGCAGCTCGATGCCGGGCATCGGCATCCAGTCCTTCTCCGGGTACCTGACGAAACCCAGCCGCTCGTAGAGGCGGTGCGCGCTCGCCGCCATCCCGGCGCGTACGCAGATCACCAACGCCGTGCAGCCCAGCTCCGTCGCGCGCGCCACGCACGCGGACACGAGCGCCGCGCCCGCGCCCCGGCCCTGTGCGACCGGATCCACCGCGAGCATCCGGAACTCGGCCTCGCCCGGTTCGGCGAGATCGGCGTACGGGCTGCCGGGCAGCACGAACGTCACCGCGCCGAGCACGTGGCCGGTGGCGTCGTCGACGGCCACCAGAACCTCGCCGCTCTCGGCGCGGGTGGCCACGTCGGCGAGCACCGGCGCGTACCCGCTCTCGTCCTTGAGCTGGCCGTCCGCCTCGTACGCGGCCACCGTCAGCCGGGCCACTGCCGGCAGGTCCGCCGGGTCGGCGCGGCGCACCCGCAGGCCGGTCAACCGATCTCCGCGATCAGGTCGCCGTCCTGCACCACGTCACCCTCGTTGACCGCGAGCCTCCGCACCACGCCGTCGGACTCGGCGACGACCGGGATCTCCATCTTCATCGACTCCAGGATGACGAGGGTGTCGCCCTCGGACACCGTGTCGCCGGCCGACACGACGACCTTCCAGACGTTGGCCACCATCTCGGCGCGGATCTCCTCGGCCATTTTGTGGCCCTCCCTCTCCGACAGCTCCCCGACAATCCTGCGAACGGTATCCAATCATGACGCCGGTCACGCCGGGCCGCGCACCACCGGGCGCGCGATCCGCCCCACCGCGTCCCGGCGGGCGACCACCGCACTAGCATCGTGCGGGTCGGCCACCGGCGAGCCCGGGGGCCACACCGCGACCTCCGCCGCGCCCAGCCGCGGACGGAACCGTGACCAGCACAAGGAGGCAGAGCATGGCGAAGAAGGCCCGGAAGAAGAAGGCCCGGAAGAAGAGCAGCGCCAACCACGGCAAGCGCCCCAACTCCTGATCATCGGATCAGCGCGGCAGAAGCCGGAAACGCGGAACGGCCCGGGTCCGATCACGGACCCGGGCCGTTCGTGGCTTGTCAGTCGGCCAGTTCGCGGGACTCGGTGGTCTCGAAGACCACCAGCTCGGTCAGCCGCAGGCGCAGCCGCTCCCGCAGCTTCTCCGGCGCCGCCTCGTTGCCGCAGCACCGGGCCACGAGCGCCTTGACCTCCTGCTCGATGCCGTACTCGCGCAGGCACGGCCCGCACTCGTCCAGGTGGTGCCGGATCAGCACCCGGCGCTCCTCGGCGCACTCCAGGTCGAGGTAGAGGTAGACCTCGGCGAGGACCTCGCGGCAGTCCGTCTCGTGCGGTTGTCCACAGCTCACGGTCACACCTCCCGGCCGGCGGCGGCGGTCGAACCCTTCTTCGACGAGGCGGCGCTGAAACCCCGCTCCGCCGCGTACTGCTCCAGCAGCTTCCGCAGATTACGTCGGCCACGGTGCAGACGGGACATCACGGTGCCGATCGGCGTACCCATGATGTCGGCGACCTCCTTGTACGAGAAGCCCTCGACGTCGGTCAGGTAGACGGCCATGCGGAACTCCTCCGGCAGCTGCTGGAGGGCCTCCTTGACGTCGCTGTCCGGCAGCCGGTCGAGCGCCTCCGTCTCGGCCGAACGCAGGCCGCTGGACGTGTGCGACTCGGCCTCGGCGAGCTGCCAGTCGGTGATCTCCTCGGTCGGCGCCTGGATGGGCTGGCGCTGCCGCTTGCGGTAGGTGTTGATGTAGGTGTTGGTCAGGATCCGGTAGAGCCAGGCCTTCAGGTTCGTGCCCTGCTCGAACTGGTGGAAGGCGGCGTACGCCTTCAGGTACGTCTCCTGAACCAGGTCCTCCGCGTCCGCCGGGTTGCGGGTCATCCGCAGCCCGGCAGCGTAGAGCTGATCGACGAAGGGCATCGCGTCCCGCTCGAAGCGGGCCCTGCGCTCGTCCGTCTTCTCGGTGGTCAACCGCACATCCCCTCGCGTCGGATGCTTTCCCGCCGAGGATACGCGTACCCACTTACCGGCAGATTCACTTCCGGAGTGTGTGCCGGTGCTCACGACCGACGCCGCCGCGGGCCACTCCGGCGCGTCGAGCAGCCGCCGGAGCTGGCGCTCGTCCCGTTCGTCCCGTTCCCGGCTCCGTGTCTCGATCGGCACCGGTCACCCCCCTCGCCTGGCTCTGTCGTCGTCCAAGGGAGGTAACGCGAGGTGCGGGGTGCGGCATTCCTCCACCCCACCCGATCCTGGTCCCGGCCTCGGCCGCGACCGAGGCTGGGACCAGGAAGGGCCTGGGAGGGTGGCCCCGGCGCGCCCGAACCGGGCGGCCGGCACCAACCGGTGCAACGACCCGCCGCGTCGGACGGTCACGGCACGCGCCGCCGGTCAGGACGACCACCCGTGTACGCGCAGCCAGTCCCGCACCACGGCGGCCGTGCCGGACGGATCTCCGCGCAGGTCGTGGCGCTCCCCCGGCCGGACCACCACCTCGATGCCGGGGCCCGGCCCGGGTACGCCGAACGGGTCCCGGTCGCCGTTCACGACGAGCGTGGGCAGCCCGGTGCGCAGTTCCCCGGCCCGGGAACGCTCCGGTCGCCCCGGCGGGTGCAGCGGGAACGCCAGCGCCACGACTCCGGCCGCCCCGACGGCGGCGGCGGTACGGCAGGCCACCCGGGCACCACTGGACCGGCCCCCGACCACCCAGTGGCGTACCAGTGGGGCGCGACGGCGCAGCTCGGCCAGGACCGCCGTCCACGCCTCGTCGAGGTGCCCGGCGGGGGCGGGCGCGCGGCGTCCGGCCACCCGGTACGGCTGGGTCACCAGGGCCACCCCCGCCCCGGCGGCGAGCGCCGCGTCGCGTACCGCGGTGAGGTCCGGCGCGTCCACGTCACCGCCGGCGCCGTGCCCGAGCACCAGCACCGTCGCGCCGCCGGCAGGCGGGTCGAACCGCAGCCGGGCGGGGCCTCTCGGGGTGTCGATCTCATCGTCGTGCCGCACCGGCTCATTCTGCGCGGGCCGGGCGGCCCACCGGCGGCCGGGCGCGGAAACGCCGACGTCGCCCGTGGCCCACTGCGGCGGGCCACGGGCGACGTCGGGATCAGCTCAGCGGAACCAGCGTGAGCAGACGGTCGCGCACCGGCGGGCCGGCGTCGTCGAGCGCGTCCGGATCCGGCTGCACCTCGCTGCGCCAGGCCACCAGCATGGCCCGCCGCTCACGCGGCGTGGTGCCGCCCCAGACGCCGTGGCAGTCGCCCACCTCCAGCGCCCAGGCCAGGCAGGAGCCCTGGACGTCGCAGGTGCGGCAGAGCGCCACGGCGGCGTCGGCCGGCTCGTTCGGCGCCGGGAAGAACGTCTCCGGATCGACGTTCTGACAGGTGCCCCTGGTGCGCCAGGCGTCGTCCTGGCGTCGTTCGTCAAGCGCCCGCAGCAGTCGCGGATCGCGCCGCGCGGCGGCTACCTCGTGCGGACGGGGCATGCGTGCCCGTGTCAATACACCCACCTCCCCCGTGGGAACCGGCGAAGATCTCTAAAAGATCGATGGATGTCATTCGCCCCGTGCGAACAGACGCCCATCACCGGCGCTGTGTTCTATCGCATTCGCATGCGTAAGGACAAGGGTCTTCAATGAAAGTGACTGAACGTCTGGGCGACTTTCCCACCCAACCCCGACAGAAAGGGCCGCGTGAATGTGGCAGAGCGTGATCAGAACAGGGTCGCTCCGGCGGCCGTACCGGCATCCGCCGGAACCACCGGCACGGTCAGTTCCGGGCCGTCGTTGCGGACGTCGCCCACGGCCCGGGACACGGGCCTGATCTCCAGGCCGGCGAGCAGGCCGGCATGCGGCGGCGCGAGCAGCTCAGCCGGCTCCTCGGCCGGGCCCAGCCAGGCCGCCCAGCGCTCCGGCGGCAGCAGCAGCGGCATCCGGTCGTGCACCTCGGCCAGCTCGCCGACCGCGGCGGTGGTGAGCACGCTGAACGTGAGCCGGGCCGCCCCGGCCGGCTCCCACACCGACCAGATGCCGGCGAGGGCCAGGACCGAGCCGTCCCGCGGGGTCATGAAGTAGGGCTGGCGTCCGCCGTCGGCGAGGCGCACCCACTCGTACCACCCGTCGGCGGGGACCAGGCAGCGGCGGCGGGCGAAGGACGGCGCGTACGCCCGGCTGGTGGCGACCGTCTCGGCCCGTGCGTTGATCATGCGGGCGGCCCCGGCGGCGCTGCGCGACCACTGCGGGAGCAGGCCCCAGCGGCCGAGGGAGAGCAGGCGGTGCCCGTCCGGGGCGAGCCGGACCAGCGGCACCGGATCGGTCGGCGCCACGTTGAAGTCCGGCGTCACCCCGCCGGTCTCGTCGGCAGACTCGAAGATCGCGCTCAGATCGGCGGCGCTCCGGGTCGTGGCGTACCTCCCGCACATGGCGCCCACGCTAGCCGCATTCGGACGTCCCGGCTGTCCCGCCCAACGGGAGCGGGGGCGACGAACGGTGCCACCGGGCCGGGAGCTTGGCAGAATGTAACGGTGAGCAATCCGACCGCGACGCGTCCGCCGCAGCAGTGGACCGCGCCGACCGCGAGCGACCCGGTCGCCGCGACGCTGCGCCTGCCCGGCTCCAAGTCCATGACCGCCCGGGCCCTGGTGCTCGCCGCGCTCGCCGGCGGGCCGTCGACACTCGCCCTGCCACTGCGCGCCCGGGACACCGAGCTGATGGCCGGCGGGCTGCGCGCGCTCGGCGCCCACGTGTCGATCTCGGACGACGACCGCTGGCTGGTCCGCCCCCACCCGCTGGCCGGACCGGCACACGTCGAGGTCGGCCTGGCCGGCACGGTGATGCGCTTCCTGCCCCCGGTGGCCGGGCTGGCCGCCGGCCGGGTCACGTTCGACGGCGACCCGCACGCCCGGACCCGCCCGCTCGGGCCGCTGATCGGCGCGCTGCGAGCGCTCGGCGTCCGCATCGACGCACCGCCGACGGGCAGCCTGCCGCTCGCCGTGCTCGGCGCCGGCCGGGTGGCCGGCGGCGAGGTGGTCATCGACGCCTCCGCGTCCAGCCAGCTCGTCTCCGGGCTGCTACTGGCCGCGCCCCGGTTCGACAGGGGCGTGGTGGTCCGGCACGAGGGTCCCCCGGTCCCGTCCGCGCCGCACGTGCGGATGACGGTGCAGATGCTGCGCGCCGCCGGCGCCGCGGTGGACGACACCACGCCGGACGTCTGGACGGTCGAGCCGGGCACCCTGTCCGGGCGTGGCTGGGAGATCGAGCCGGACCTGTCCGGCGCCGCGCCGTTCTTCGCCGCCGCGCTGGTCACCGGCGGCGAGGTGACGCTGCAGGGCTGGCCGCGCAGCAGCCTCCAGCCGGTCGAGCGGCTGCGGGAGCTGCTGCACCGGATGGGCGGCGAGGTGACGCTCGGCACCGACGGCCTGACCGTGCGGGGCACCGGCACGGTACGCGGGCTCGACGCCGACCTCTCCGACGTCGGCGAGCTGACCCCGGTGCTGACCGCGCTCACGCTGCTGGCCGACGGCCCGTCCCGGCTCACCGGCATCGGCCACATCCGCGGCCACGAGTCCGACCGGGTGACCGCGCTGGCGAAGGAGTTCACCGCGCTCGGCGCGGACATCACCGAGACCCACGACGGGCTGGAGATCCGGCCCCGGCCGCTGCGCGGCGGGACGTTCCAGACGTACGCCGACCACCGGATGGCGCACGCGGCGGCGGTGGCCGGGCTCGCCGTCCCCGGCATCGAGGTCGACGACGTGGCGTGCACCTCGAAGACCATGCCGGAGTTCCCGGCACTATGGTCGGGGATGGTGACCGGCAAGAACTGACAGCGGGGGGACGTCCTGGCGACGAAGCGGCGCGAGTACGACGAGGACGACGTACGGGTCCGACCGGGCCGGTCGTCGCGCCCGCGTACGCGCACCCGGCCCCGGCACGCCGACGCCGTCGAGGGCTTCGTCATCGCCGTCGACCGGGGCCGCTACACGTGCGTGCTGTCCGGGGCCGGGCCGGACGCGCCGCTCGTGACCGCCATGCGCGCCCGCGAGCTGGGCCGCAAGTCGGTGGTGGTGGGCGACCGGGTCGGGCTGGTCGGGGACAGCTCCGGGGCACCCGGCGCGCTGGCCCGCATCGTGCGCATCGCCGAACGGACCTCGGTGCTGCGGCGCACCGCCGACGACGACGAGACCACCGCCGAGGGGCGGCTGGAACGGGTGGTGGTGGCGAACGCCGACCAGCTGGTGATCGTCAGCGCGCTCGCCGACCCGCCGCCGCGCACCGGGTTCATCGACCGCTGTCTGGTGGCCGCGTACGACGCCGACATCGAGCCGCTGCTCTGCCTCACCAAGGCCGACCTGGGCGGCCCGGAGGCGGTGCTCGGCTACTACACCGAGCTGGAGCTGCCGTACGTGCTGATCCGCCCGGACTCCGACCTGGCCGCGCTGCGGGCGCTGCTCACCGGCCGGGTCTCGGTCATGGTCGGGCACTCCGGGGTGGGCAAGTCGACGCTCGTCAACCGCCTCGTCCCGGACGCCGAACGGGCGGTCGGCACGGTCAGCGCGATCGGCCGGGGTCGCCACACGTCGACCAGCGCGGTGGCGCTGCGCCTGCCCGCCGAGCGCGGCGCCGACGGCGACACCGGCTGGATCGTCGACACCCCTGGGGTACGCAGCTTCGGGCTGGCCCACGTGTCCGCCGAGAGCCTGCTGCACGGCTTCCCCGACCTGGTCGAGGCGACAGTGGACTGCCCGGCCAACTGCCCGCACACCGCCGACGAGGCGGACTGCGCGCTCGACGCCTGGGTGGCCGCCGGCAAGGCGGACGCGCGCCGGCTCGCCTCGTACCGCCGGTTGCTGGCCTCGCGCAGCGGCGAGGGCGACCCGCGCGAACCGGAGCGCAACCCCGGCGACCCGCTCGCCGGGTCCTGATCGGCGGACCGGCGGCGACCCGCCGTCGCGGGCCGGGCCGCCGCCACTAGCGTGTCGGACATGACCGGGTACGCCGACGATCTCGCCCTCGCCCACCTGCTCGCCGACGCGGCGGATGCCGTCTCCTCGGCCCGCTTCCGCGCACTCGACCTGCGCGTGGAGTCCAAGCCGGACCTGACCCCGGTCTCCGACGCGGACACCGCCGTCGAGCGGGAGATCCGCGCGCTGCTGGCCGCCCACCGTCCCGCCGACGGCCTGCTCGGCGAGGAGTACGGCGAGCAGCCGCCGGCCGGACCGGACGGGCGGCGCTGGGTGGTCGACCCGATCGACGGCACGAAGAACTTCGTCCGGGGCGTACCGGTCTGGGCCACGCTCATCGCGCTGCTGGAACACGACCGGCCGGTGCTCGGCCTGGTCTCCGCCCCGGCGCTGGGCCGCCGCTGGTGGGGCGCGCTCGGCGCGGGCGCGTTCGCGGGCACCGGCCCGGCCGACGGCACGCCGATCCGGGTCTCCGGCGTCACCGCGCTCGGCGACGCGAGCTTCTGCTACTCGTCGCTGACCGGTTGGGAACAGGCCGGCCGGCTGGACGCGGTGCTCCAACTCATGCGCGACACCTGGCGCAGCCGCGCGTACGGCGACTTCTACGGTTACATGCTGCTGGCCGAGGGAGCACTGGACGTGATGGTGGAGCCGGAACTGTCGCTCTGGGACATCGCCGCGCTGGTGCCGATCGTCACCGAGGCCGGCGGAACGATCACCGACCTGGCCGGGCGGCCCGCGCCGGCCGGCACCGACTCGGCCGACATCAGCGCCGTGGCCAGCAACGGCGCGTTGCACGACGACATCCTGGCCCGGCTCGGCCGTCCAGCCGAGCGCTGACCCGGGGGGAGCCTCTATCCTCGCCAGGTGGTTTCCTCTGGTTGGTGCTTCCTGGCGGCGATGATCATCGCGTACGGCTTCGCCAACCTCCTTCAGTCGGTCGCCGCCGCGCGGACCACTGTGCACCACACGTTCGACCCGGGACTGCTGCTGCGCCTCGCCGGGCACCGGACGTACCTGATCGGCCTGGCCTGCCAGGTGGTCGGCTTCGTGCTGGCCTTCCTGGCCCGCCGGGACCTGCCGTTGTTCCTGGTCCAGGCCAGCGTGGCGGCCGGGCTCGGGGTGACCGCCGTACTCGGCGTGCTGGTGCTCAAGTGGCGGCTGCCGGCCGCCGAGGTGGTCCTGCTGGTGCTGTTGTTCGCCGGCATCACCGCGCTCGTGCTGTCGGCCCAGCCGGCGCCGTCACGGCAGCTCGGCACCGCCGGGCTGGTCGGCCTGGCGGTGGCCGTGGTGGCGATCGCCGGCTCGGGCTTCTTCGCCGCCCGGCTGCACGGCGCGCTCGGGTCCGTGGTGCTCGGCTCGCTCGCCGGGATGGCGTTCTCCGCCGCGGCGGTGGCGGCCCGCCCGCTCGCCTCGGCCGGATCGGCGGAGGCGTTCTTCCGCGACCCGCTGCTCTACCTGCTCGTCGTCCACTCGGTGATCGGTCAGCTCCTGCTCGGGCTGGCCATGCAACGCGGGTCGACCACGGCGGCGGTCGCCGCGATGGACGCGGCCGGCGCGGTGCCCGCGGCGGTCGTCGGGCTGCTGCTGCTCAACGACAAGATCTGGCCCGGCCGGGAGTGGCTGGCCGGGCTCGGCTTCCTGGTGACGCTCGCGGCGGTGGTCGGCCTGACCCGGTACGCCGAACCGCAGCACCACCACGCCAGCGCCCGCCAGAAGGCGATCGTGGGCGCCGGGATGGTGCCGGTTCAGGCCGCCTCGACCGGTCCCCGTTCCGAGACAGCCACCTCGACCGGCGCGGCCACCTCGACCGGCGCGGTCACCTCGACCGGCGTCGGCTCGATCGGGGTGGCCGGACGGCGACGCCCGATCACCCGCTCGTAGAGGCGCTCCAGCGCGGCGGCGGTCCGTTCCCAGGTGTAGCTGCACCGGACCCGGTCCACGGCGGCGTGCCCGTACGCGAACCGCCCGGCGTTGTCCGACAGCAGCCGGCGCAGCGTCACCCCGAGCGTGCGGACGTCACCCGGCGGCACCAGTTTGCCGGTCACCTCGTCCACCACCGCGTCGGCGATGCCGCCCATGGCGTAGCCGACCACCGGCACGCCGCAGGCCATCGCCTCCAGCGACACCCGCCCGGCCGACGCGTAGTGCGGCGTGCAGGCCACCACGTCGGCGGAGCGGTACCAGGTGGCCATCTGGTCGTGCGGCACCGCGCCGACCAGCTTCACCTGCTCCGCCACGCCCGCGCGTTCGGCCAGCTCGCGCAGGCGGCGCGCTTCGGCGTGCCCGTCCAGCCGCTCGGGCGGCGGGCCACCGGCGATCACCAGTTCGGCGTCACCGACCAGCCGCATCGCCCGGATCAGGTCGTCCTGGCCGTGCCCGGGCGCGAGCCCGGCGACGGAGAGGATCCGGGGCCGCCGGTCGCGGGGCGCCGCCTCGCCGTCCGGGTGGAAGCGGCCGGTGTCCACGCCGGTCGGCACCATCGCCACCGACGTGCGTTGCAGGCCCATCCGGGTCAGCTCGTCGACCTCGTCGTTGCACTGGGCCACCGCCACGTCCACGGCCCGGGTCAGCGCCCGCTCCAGTGGGATGCGCTCCCCCGGCCCGGTGTAGTCACGGCCGAGGTGGCGCAACTGCTCCACGCCGAGCGAGTGGAACGTCTGCACCACCGGGATGTCGGTGGCGCGTACCGCGTGGGCGGCGGCCAGCCCGCCGATCCAGTAGTGCCCGTGCACCACGTCGGGGGTCCAGTCACCGGCCCACTGCCCGGCCAGCCAGCGGCCGTACTCGGCGACGAAGGGGACCAGTTCGGCGGTGGAGAGCGTGTCGGGCGGGCCGACCGGGACACGTTCCACCCGGTAGCCGTCGAGTTCGGTCAGGGCGGGCTGGACGGACGCGGCACGGCGCTCGTAGACGCGGACGTCATGGCCCCGGGCGGCGAGTTCCGCCGCCACGCGCGCAATGTGCTCCTGCGTCCCGACGGCGGGACCGTCGGTGGACGAGCCGGCGTGCGCGCATACAAGGCCGACGCGCATGGTGCACCTCCATGCGTTCTCGCGAGCGGGGTCTCCGGTCAGAGCGTCCCATTAACCCAGGTCCGGTGCGCCCAAACCTGACAGATCGGGGGGTCACCCGGCCACCGCGTCCCGCCGACGGGACAGCCGACCGAACCCGATCACGGGCGAAATCGGTCGGCATGACGGCCCGGGCCGGGGGTACCGACGAGGAATGCCGCTCACCCGCAGTCTCTCCGACGCCACTGTCGTCGTCACCGGCGCCTCCAGCGGGATCGGCGCGTCCACCGCGTACGCGCTGGCCCGCCGGGGCGCCGACGTGGTGCTGGCCGCCCGGACCGAATCCGCGCTGCGCCGGGTCGCCCTGCTCTGCCGGGAACTGGGCGGGCGGGCCCTGGTGGTGCCCACCGACGTGACCGACCCGGAGGCGGTCCAGCGGCTGGCCGAGCGGGCCGTGGCCGAGTTCGGCCGGATCGACGCCTGGATCAACAACGCCGCCGTGGGAACCGTGGGGCTGTTCGACGAGATCCCGGTGGCCGAGTTCCGCCGGGTGGTGGACGTGAACCTGCTCGGCGCCGTGTACGGGACGCGGGCCGCGCTGCCCTGGCTGGAGGCGGCCGGCGGCGGGGTGCTCGTCAACAACGCCTCGGTGCTGGCCGAGGTGGCGATGCCGTACCAGTCGGCGTACAACGCGACGAAGCACGCGATCCGCGGGCTGGCCGACACCGTACGGCAGGAGTTGCGGGTGACCGGCCGGGGGAACATCTCGGTCTGCACGGTGCTGCCCGCCACCATCGACACGCCGTTCTTCCGGCACGCGGCCAACCACTCCGGCCGGGAGCTGACCGCGCCGCCGCCGGTGTACCCGCCGGACATGGTCGCCGAGACGATCGTCAAGCTGCTGCGCCGGCCCCGGCGGGAGGCGTACGCGGGCGGCGCGGCCCGGCTGATCGGGCTCCAGTGGCGGCTCGCCCCGGCGGTGGCCGAGCGGGTGCTGGGCTGGTACACCGCGCGCACCCAGTTCGGCCCCGGCCTCCGCGCCGGCTCCACCGGCGCCGTGTTCACGCCGGACTCGGACGCGGAGCGGACCGACGGGTGGTCCGGCCGACGCGGTCAGGTGCTGCGGTTGACAGCGGCCGTCGGGCTGGCCGCCGGCACCGCCGTCGGCACGGTGGCGGCGCTCAGCCGCCGGTCGCGGTCCGGTCGGCCGTGAGTCCCGTCGACCGGACCGGTGCGCGGGCGCGGGCCGACGTGCACAATGGGGCGATCATGCCGACGGATGCGCGTTGCCTGGTGGAGACCGACGACTCCTCCCCGACGGTCCGGCTGACCGGAATCCTCGACCGGTCCGAGGTGGAGAGCGTGCGGGACGCGTTGCTCGCCCGGCTGTGGCGGCGACCCGGGGTGCTGCTGGTGGACCTGTCCGGAGTGCGGATTCCCGATCCGGGCGCACGCGACGCGCTGGACGAGGTCTGCCGGGCGGTCGCCGACTGGCCCGCCGCCGAGCTGCTGCTCGATCCGGCCGCGCCGCCGCCGGACGCGCCGCCCGAGCCGCTCGACGCCGACCTGCCCCCGGTGGTCGAGGCCGCCCGCGAGGCGCGGGTGCTGGTGACCGCCGGGTGCGCCAGGTGGGGGCTGCCGGAGCTGGCGGAGCCGGCCTGCATCGCGGTCACCGAGATGGTCAACAACGTGGTGGCGCACGCCGTCACGCCGATGACGCTGCGGCTGGCCCCGCGCGGCGGCGCGCTGCACCTGGCCGTCCGGGACCACTCGACCGGGCGGCCCGCGTACCGGGGGCCGGCGCCGGCGGACTCGGTGGGCGGGCGGGGGCTGCTGCTGATCGACACGGTGGCCCGGCGCTGGGGCAGCACCGCGCTGCCCGACGGCAAGGTGGTGTGGTGCGTGCTGTACGCCGAGGACGAGGCGATGTTCCGCAAACTGAGGCACCTTTTCGCCCCGTTACTCCCGATCCACCCGGCCGGTCGCGGTTAGTGCGAGGAGCGCAGTGGGTAGATGCCGAGCATGCGCGACGACGAGTACCCCACCCCCGTGTCCGATCCCGAGGCGGCGGGCCTGCCCGACACCGCCGACGACGACTCCACCGCGAACGACGACGTGCTGACCGGGCGCGAGGCGGACGGCCCCGAGCCGGCCCAGCTCCCCGGTGACCGCACGCCGGTCGCCGTGGACCAGTTCGGCACCACGGCGGAGGAGCAGCTCGACGGCGAGTCGCTGGACTACAAGCTCCAGCGCGAGCGGTACGAGCGCCCCGCCGACGATCCGCTCGCCGGCCCGGTCGACCCGGACATCGCCGCCGAGGCGGACAGCGAGGAGGCCGCCGCGCAGGCCCAGCTCGACGCCGACGTGATCGACCCGGGCCCGGTCTCGGACCCGAACTCCCCGGTCTCCGTGTACGACCACGGGCAGCTTGGCACCGTCGCCGACCACCAGGTGGGCCGGCTGGTCGAGCCGGACGAGGGCGCGCACACCGACCAGGAGACCGACAACGTCGCCTACGACGCCGGGGCGGCCGGCGGCGGGGCCAGCGCGGAGGAGCTGGCGGTGCACGAGACCCGGCCGCCGGAGGCGCGCTGACCGCTCAGCCGTCCAGGCCCCGCTCGATGGCGTACCGGGTCAGCTCGACCCGGTTGTGCAACTGGAGCTTGCCCAGCGTGTTCTGCACATGGTTCTGCACGGTCCGGTGGGACAGGCCCAGCCGGTCGGCGATCTGCTTGTAGGACAGCCCCTTGGCCACCAGGCGCAGCACCTCGGTCTCCCGTTCGGTGAGCCGGGGTGCGTCGTCGTCCGGGTCGGGCGGCGCGGCGGCCAGCCGCCGGTACTCCCCCAGCACCAGCCCGGCCAGGCCGGGCGTGAACACCGGCTCACCGGCAGCCGTGCGGCGCACCGCGTCCAGGAACTCCGCCGGGGCGGCCGACTTGACCAGGTAGCCGGTGGCGCCGGCCTTCACCGCGTCGAGCACGCCCTGCGGCTCCCCGCTGGCCGAGAGCATGAGCACCCGCACGTCGGGCAGCGCGGCGCGCAGGCCCCGGATCACCTCGACGCCGGAGATGTCCGGCAACTGGAGGTCGAGCACGACCAGGTCGGGGCGGGCCGCCGCGGCCACCCGTACCGCCTGCCGACCCTCACCGCTTGTCGCCACCACCTGATGGCCCGCCTCGGTGAGGTCGCGGGCCACGCCCTCACGCCACATCGGGTGGTCGTCGACCACCATCACCCGGACGCTCATCCTCGGCTCCTCGGCACGACCAGCTCGATCTCGGTGCCGGCGCCGGGCGCGGAGGCGATCCGCACCTCCCCGCCCAGGTCCGCCACCCGGCCCCGGATGGACTGCGCCACCCCGAGTCGCCCCTGCGCGGCGGCCTCCGCCAGCCGCCCCTGCGGGATGCCCGGTCCCTCGTCGCGTACCGAGACGGTCACCGTCTCCTCCTCGTCCTCGATCAGCACCCAGGCCCGCCCGCCGGCGTACCGGGCCACGTTGTCGAGCGCCGCGCCGACCGCCGCGGCCAGCTCACCGGCGGTACGCGCCGGCAGCGGCACGGGTGTGGCGGGCGCGGCCACCCCGACCGTGGCCGAGGCGTACCTGTCGATCAGGTCACGCAGGTCCTGCTCGGCCCCGGCCGGGTCCGGCGCCGCCCCCGCCCGGCCGATCAGCGCCCGCAGCGCCTCCTCCTGTTCGCCGGCCAGCCGCGCCAGCTCGGCCGCCTCGCCGTCCAGCTCCGCGCCGCGTCGACGGACCAGCGCCAGCACCTGGAGCACCGAGTCGTGGATGTCGCGGGCCAGCCGTTCCCGTTCCCGGGTGGCCGCCTCCAGCTCCACCGCCCGCTGCAACCGCTCCTCCGCCTCCACCGCCAGCCGCGCCACGTGCCCGACCACCACACCGGCCAGCAGCATCAGGATCGCACCGGTCAGCGCGGACGGGCTGATCCGGTCCCGGGTGGCGAGGTCGGCGCCACCGAGCACGATCGCGGCCACCGCGCCGCCACGCCGCCCGCAGGCGACCGCCCAGGCGAGCACCGGCCCGGCCAGCCAGGCGGCGGTCAGCATCGGCACCCCGGCGACCAGCGCCGCGCTCCCGATCACCCACGGGGTGACCAGGATGAGCGCCAGCACCACGCCGAGGTCGGTCAGCAGCAGCGGCCAGCGCCGCCCGGCCGGACGCCCGTAGCCGGCCGCCGTCACGCCGCTCCAGGCCAGCATCGCCAGCAGGACACCGCCCGCGGCGACCGGGTGCGCGTAGCGGCCCGCGTCGCGCAGCACGACAAGTCCGACGTACGCGAGCGCGGCGAAGCGGAACACCGCTATCGATCGCCAGAACGGGCCCTCGAGGCCGGAGGACGACGGCATGTGCGCCACCCTGTCACAGCCCGTCCAGGGCACCCCGGCCGGTGCGGCCCGAGAAACCCTGACGTACGGTGGAAATGCCGCGAAAGTCGTCGAGAACCATCGTCGGGACGGGGTCATGACAGACGCAGAACTCCCCGCACCGCGTACGGTTGTGCCCATCGAACCTTCCCTGCTTCTCGCCACGGCCTTCGACCAGGCGCAGGTGACCGGGCTGCGGCACTCGGTCACCGCACACGCGCACGGCGCGGGCCTGTCCGGCCAACGGCTGGACGACTTCGTGCTGGCGGTCAACGAACTGATCACCAACGCGGTCCGGCACGGCGGCGGGCAGGGCTGGCTGCGGCTCTGGCAGCGCGGCGACGACCTGGTCTGCGAGGTCGCCGACCACGGGCCCGGGATCAGCGAACGGCGACTGCGCGACCGGGACCGGCCCGCGCCGGACACCGCCGGCGGCTGGGGTCTCTGGCTGGCCCGGGAGCTGAGCGACTCGATGGAGGTGGACAGCGGCGACGCCGGCACCGTCGTCCGGATCACCGCCGCGCTCACCACCCGGCAGCCCGTCACCGGCCCGTTGGAGGGCTGACCCCGGCCCGTCAGGCGAACAGGGCGCTCACCGACTCCCCGTTGTGGATCCGCCGCATCGCCTCGGCCAGTGCCGGCGCCACCGACAGCACCTCAAGCTTCGGCACCCGCTTCTCGACCGGGATCGGCACCGTGTTCGTGCAGACGATCTCCAGTACGCCCTCCTGTGCGCTCAGCCGCTCCAGCGCCCCGCTGGAGAACAGGCCGTGCGTGCAGGCCAGCCGGATCGAACGGACCCGCCGCTCGTGCAGGTGCGAGATCAGCTCGATCACGGTGCTGCCCTTGGCGATCTCGTCGTCCAGCACGATCACGTCCCGGTCCGTCACGTCGCCGATGATCGTGCTGATCTGCACCCGGTCGTCGCTGTAACGCTGCTTGGCCCCGGCCGCGACGGGCGTGCCGAGCATCCGGGCGAACGCGGCGGCCTCCTTGGCGTTGCCGAGGTCCGGCGAGACCACCACCGCGTTGCTCAGGTCGTACCCCTTGAAGTGGGCGGCCAGCTCGCGCAGCGCGTGCAGGTGGTCCACCGGGACGCTGAAGAAGCCGTGCACCTGCGGCGAGTGCAGCGTCATGGCCAGCACCCGGTCCGCGCCCGCGGAGGTGAGCAGGTCGGCGACGAGCCGGCCGCCGATGGAGATGCGCGGCGCGTCCTTCTTGTCCGACCGGGCGTACGCGTAGTGCGGCAGCACCACTGTGATCCGCGCGGCCGACGCGCCCCGGGCCGCGTCGATCATGAGCAGCAGCTCGACCAGGTGCTCCTGCACCGGTGGCACCAGCGGCTGGATGAGGAAGACGTCGCGCTCCCGGCAGTTCGCCTGCAACTGCACCTCCAGGCAGTCGTTCGCGAACCGGGACACCCGTACCGGGTGCAGTGGAACGTGGAGGTGGGCGCAGATCTCGGCGGCGAGGTCCGGGTGGGCGGTCCCGCTGAACACGGCAATGTCACGCACGTCTGATGATCGTACGGGTCGCCGGAGGGAGACGGTGGGCGGTCACGGCGGGTACGGTGCTGCCGTGACCGCAGAGTTCGTCGCCGCCATCGACCAGGGCACCACGTCCTCGCGCTGCATCGTCTTCGACCGGGCCGGTGAGATCGTCGCCGTGGCCCAGCGCGAGCACCGGCAGATCTTCCCCCGGCCCGGCTGGGTCGAGCACGACGCCGAGGAGATCTGGACGAACGTCGAGCACGTGGTGCGCGAGGCGCTGGCGAGCGCCGACATCGGCACCGGGGCGCTGGCCGCGGTCGGCATCACCAACCAGCGGGAGACCACAGTGGTGTGGGACCGGGCGACCGGCCGCCCGGTGGCCAACGCGATCGTCTGGCAGGACACCCGCACCGGCCCGCTGCTGCGCGAGCTGACCGAGACGTACGACGAGGAGCGGCTGCGGACCCGCACCGGCCTGATCCCGGCCACCTACTTCGCCGGCCCGAAGCTGCGCTGGCTGCTCGACCACGTCGACGGGCTGCGCGAGCGCGCCGAACGCGGCGAGGTGCTGTTCGGCACCATGGACAGCTGGCTGATCTGGAAGCTGACCGGCCGGCACGTCACCGACGTGACGAACGCCAGCCGCACGATGCTGATGGACCTGGAGACGCTCGACTGGGCCCCGGAACTGCTCGACGCGCTGCGGATCCCGGCCGCCGTGCTGCCCGAGATCCGCAGCTCCGCCGAGGTGTACGGCACCGCCCAGGGGGTGCTGGCCGGAGTGCCGGTGGCGAGCGCGCTCGGCGACCAGCAGGCGGCGCTGTTCGGGCAGACCTGCTTCCAGCCCGGCGAGGCCAAGTGCACCTACGGCACCGGCAGCTTCCTGCTGCTCAACACCGGCGCCAGCCCGGTGCCGTCCCGGCACGGCCTGCTCACCACTGTGGCGTACCGGATCGAGGGTCAGCCCGCCGCGTACGCGCTGGAGGGCGCGATCGCGGTCACCGGCTCGCTGGTGCAGTGGCTGCGCGACAACCTCGGCCTGATCTCCACCGCACCGGAGGTCGAGGAGCTGGCCCGCACCGTCGACGACAACGGCGGCTGCTACGTGGTGCCGGCCTTCTCCGGCCTGTTCGCGCCGCACTGGCGCAGCGACGCCCGGGGCGTGGTCGCCGGGCTGACCGGCTACATCACCAAGGGGCACCTGGCCCGCGCGGTGCTGGAGGCGTCAGCCTTCCAGACCCGCGAGGTGGTGGACGCGATGAACGCCGACTCCGACGTGGCGTTGCGGCGGCTGCGGGTCGACGGCGGGATGACCGGCAACGAACTGCTCATGCAGTTCCTCGCCGACGTGCTGGACGTGCCGGTGGTCCGGTCCCGGATCACCGAGACGACCTGCCTCGGTGCCGCGTACGCCGCCGGTCTGGCCGTGGGGTTCTGGCCCGACCTGGCCACGCTGCGCGAGAAGTGGCGCTCGGACGCGCAGTGGGAGTCGACGATGGACCCGGCGCACCGGGAGCGCGAGCTGCGCCAGTGGCGCAAGGCGGTCCAGCGCACGCTCGACTGGGCCGACTGAGCGTCAGTCCCAGCGGTTGCCGGTGAGCTTCTCGTACACCTCGACGTAGCGGGCCCGGGTCGCCTCGATCACCTCGGCCGGCACCTCCGGCGCGGGCGGCTGCCTGTCCCAGCCGCTCGCCGTGGCCCAGTCCCGCACGTACTGCTTGTCGTAGGAGAACTGGGCGCGGCCCGGCTGGTACGACTCGGCCGGCCAGAACCGTGACGAGTCGGAGGTGAGCACCTCGTCGCCGAGGACCAGCGTGCCGTCCGGCGCCCAGCCCAGCTCCAGCTTCGTGTCCGCGATCAGGATGCCCCGCTCGGCGGCGATCTCCGCGCCACGCCGGTAGACGTCGATGGTGATCTGCCGCAGCCGCTCCGCGACCTCCGGCCCGACCTTGTCCACCACCTGCTCGTAGGTGATCGGCTCGTCGTGCTCGCCCTTCGGCGCCTTCGTCGACGGCGTGAAGATCGGCTCGGGCAGGATCGACGCCTCGACCAGGCCGCGGGGCAGCGGCACCCCGGAGACCGAGCCGGTGCGCTGGTACTCGGCGAAGCCGCCGCCGGTCAGGTAGCCCCGGGCCACGCACTCGACCGGCACCATCTCCAGCCGCCGGCAGCGGATCGCCCGGCCGGCGAACTCCGCCGGCACGTCCGTCGCGGAGATCACGTGGTTCGGCACCAGGTCGGACAGCTGCTCGAACCACCACAGCGACAGCGCGGTGAGCAGGCGGCCCTTGTCCGGGATCGGGGTCGGCAGCACCACGTCGTAGATGGAGACGCGGTCGGTGGCGACCAGGATCAGGTCGTCGCCGTCGGCGTAGACGTCCCGGACCTTGCCCGAGTGCAGAAGTTCCACGGCGCTAGTACACCATGACCGGCGTGGACCGCCCGGCGCGCCCACCGCCGTCCCGCCCGGCGTTGACACCCGGGCGGGGGCCGGTGAAATGATCCGTTCACCCCACCTTCGGGAGAGACCCCGTGCGCGCTCCGCAGTCCGTACCCCGTCCCGGGCTCGACCGGCGACGGTTCCTCGGCGCGCTCACCGGGCTGCCGCTGGCCGCCGGGCTGCCGGTGCTCGCCGGGTGCGGCCCGGACGAGGTGGCCGCCGACGACGGCCCGATCGAGCTGTCTGTGTTCTGGTGGGGCGGCGCCCGCCGGGCCGCGGCCACCGAGCAGGCGCTGCGGCTGTACTCGCAGCAGAACCCGCGAGTCAGCTTCCGGGTCACCTGGCAGGGGCTGGGCGGCTACTACGACCGGATCGCCACCCAGGCCACCGGCGGGAACCCGCCGGACCTGTTCCAGATCGACGACACCCTGCTCGCCGAGTACGCCGGCCGGGACATCCTGCTCGATCTCACCCGGTACGTCGCCGACAAGCGGCTCGACCTGCGCGAGGTGCCGGAGCAACTGGCCCGCTACGGCCAGGTGGACGAGCGGACGGTCGGTGTGCCGGCCGCGCAGACGAGCGCGGCGCTGGTGTTCAACCGCCGGCTGCTGCGCCGGCTAAGCCAGCCCGAGCCGCGTACCGGGATGTCCTGGAAGGAGTACGCGTCCTGGGCCGCCCGGGTCACGCGCGCCTCCGGCAACCGGGTGGCCGGCACCATGGACGCCTCCGGCGACTACCGGGCGTTCTGGTTGTGGCTGCGCGGCCAGGGCAGCGAGCTGTACCAGGGGCGGCAGCTCGGGTTCAGCTCCGCCGAACTGCTCGCCTGGTTCGAGTTCTGGGAGGTGGCGCGCTTCGACCGGGCCACACCGAGCGCCGCCCTGGTCGAGCAGGCCGACAGCGGCGAGCTGGCCCGCCAGCTCGTGGTCACCGGGCACACCGCCGCCTCCTTCGCCTGGTCGCACCAGTTGCCGGAGCTGCAGGGCCTGACCGACGACGAGCTGGGCGCGGTCGCCTTCCCGGGCACGCCCGCCGCGCAGTGGCCGCGCGCGTCGATGTACTGGGCCGGTTTCCGGGGCACCCGCCACCCGGGGGCGGTGGTGGACGTGCTCGACTTCCTGACCACGAACGTGGCGGCCGGCCGTCTCCTCGGCCTGGAACGCGGCCTGAACGCCAGCAAGCAGGTGCGCTCGTTCGTCGCCGAGGAGGTGACCGGCCGGGCCGAGAGGCGCATGGCCGCGCTCGGCGCCGAGCTGGCGGATCTGGCCGGCCCGTCGCCCGCGCCGCCGCCCAAGGGGCACGCGGCGGTGCGCACGCTGCTGATCGAGGCGGCCGAGAGCATCCGCGCCAAGCGGGCCGGCGCCCGCACCGCCACCTCCCGCTTCATGGCCCAGGCCAACACCGCTCTCGCCGGGTGACCCGCCCCACCCCGCCCGGCGTGGGCGGGGTGGGCAGGGGCGTCAGCGCGGGGGCCGGTTGCGGCGGCCGCGGGTGAGCAGCACCACCAGCAGCACGATGCCGCCGACCACCACGAGGCAGCAGAGCAGGCCGATGATGCCGAACCCACCACGGGAGCGGCGGCGGGCCGCCTCCACCACGATCTCGCCGGTACCGCTCGACGCCCAGGCCGCGACCGGCACGAAGACCGAGAGCACGACCGTACCGAGGACCGCGCCCAGGCGGCCCCACCACTTGTTCCATGCAGACATGCCCCCATCCTCGCCGAGACCCGCAACCGGGGCACGGCGGACAGGGCGGATGTCGCCGGACACGGCGCGGGGTCGCCGGCACAGTCCGCGTGGCCCGACTCACGATTAACCGTCCATTTGGACTGTTAGGGTTCCCTGGTGACTTCCTCCCTGCCCTCGACCTCCGCACGGGCCCTTGCCGGAAAGCGGGAGTGGGCGGCCCTCGTGGTGCTCGTTCTCGTGGTCCTCCTCCTGGCCGTCGACGGGACCGTCCTCTACCTCGCGGTCCCGTCGCTGACGGAGGACATCGGGCCCACCGCCACCCAGATCCTGTGGATCGGGGACATCTACGCCTTCGTGCTCGCCGGGCTCCTGATCACGATGGGCAACCTCGCCGACCGGATCGGTCGCAAGCGGCTGCTGATGATCGGCACCGTGGGGTTCGGCTCGGCGTCCGTGCTGGCGGCCTTCGCCACCACCCCGGAGGTGCTGATCGCGGCCCGCGCCCTCCTCGGCCTGGCCGGCGCCACGCTGATGCCGTCGACGCTCTCCATCGTCCGGTCGATGTTCGCCGATCGCGCCCAGCGGGCCCGGGCCATCGCGCTCTGGTCGGCCGGGGCCACCGCCGGCGCCGCGCTCGGCCCGCTGGTGGGCGGCGTGCTGCTGGAGCGCTTCTGGTGGGGATCGGTCTTCCTGATCAACGTGCCGGTGATGGTGCTGGCGCTGGTGGCGGGATGGCTGCTGCTGCCGGAGTCGAAGGGTGAGGCGCCGGCCCGGATCGACGTCGGCTCCTCGGCGCTGTCCATCGCCACGATCGTCCCGCTGGTCTTCGCCCTCAAGCGCCTCTTCAGCGACGGGGTCGACGCGCTCACCGTGACGGCCACCGCCGTCGGGCTGCTGGCCGGATGGTGGTTCGTACGGCGGCAGAACCGCCTGGCGGTGCCCCTGCTCGACGTCTCACTGTTCCGGGTGCCGGCGTTCTCGGGTGCGCTCGCCGCCAACGTGCTGGCCATCTTCGGGTTCCTGGGGCTGCTGTTCTTCTTCTCCCAGTACCTGCAACTGGTTCGCGGCTTCGGCCCGCTCAAGGCAGGCGTCGCCGAGTTGCCCGGCACACTCGCCGCGGTGCTCGTCGTGGCGCTGATCGGCGTCCTGCTGTCGCGGCTCGGTGCGGGCCGCGCGATCGGGCTGGGACTGCTGGTCGCCGCCGCCGGGCTCACCGTCATGGGGCTCAGCGTCGACCTCCGGACCTACTGGGGGCTGGGCATCGGCCTCGCCGTCATCGGGCTCGGCATCGGTGTCGCCATGACCCTCTCCACCGACGCCGTCGTCGGCGCCGTCCCGGAGCGGCGCGCGGGCGCCGCTTCGGCGGTGGCCGAGACGGCGTACGAGCTGGGGGGCGCGCTCGGCATCGCGGTCCTCGGCTCGTTGCACGGGCTGCTCTACCGTTCGTCGCTGGCCCTCCCCGCCGAGGCCACCGCCGCCGATCGGGCACTGGCGGAGGACTCCCTGGCGGCGGCCGTGTACGGGGCACCGGCACCCGGCGTCGTGGCCGCGGCGCAGGACGCGTTCGCCCAGGCGATGCAGTCCGCCACCTTCGTCGCCGCCGTGATCCTTGTGGTCGCCTCGGTAGTGGCCTGGAAGATCATTCCCTCCGAGCCCGTGTCTCCTGGAGGTGCACGTGTCGACCACTGAACGTCGTCCCATCCGCGATCGTGCGCGCACCCGGCGAGCGGTGCTGGACGCCGCCGAACGGATGATCACCCGCCACGGCGCCAACGTCAGCCTGGCCGCCGTCGCCCGGGAGGCGGGCGTCACGAAGAGCGGCCTGATGCACCACTTCCCCTCCCGGGAGGACCTGCTCGCCGCCCTGGTCGAGCAGGTGGTCACACGCGTCTGGGAAGAGGTGAACGCCCACGTCGACAGCGGCGACGAGCGGCCGGGCGCCTTCACCCGTGGTTACGTGCGCGCCCTCACCGGAGACAGCGCGTACCTGGCGGAACTGGGCAGCGCCACCGGCCTGCTCGCCCAACTCGGGGTCGACAGCATGGAGCACGTGCTGGCGGTGGACCCCGAGGACCCGGCACGCTGGAACCGTGCCTTCGAGGCCGACGGCCTGCCACCGGGCCGGGTCTGGGCCGTCCGGTACGCCGCGGAGGGGCTCGCCATCGCCATCGGCACCGCCTATGTCACTGACGAACAGCTCCGGCTGGCCCGTGCGGAACTGCTCGTCCTCACCGAGACGGCCCCGGAATGAGTTCAGGCCCGGAATCCGTGGATTCCGGGCCTGAACTTTGGTAGCGGGGACAGGATTTGAACCTGCGACCTCTGGGTTATGAGCCCAGCGAGCTACCGAGCTGCTCCACCCCGCGTCGGCTCGTACAGCTTATCGCACTCCGATCCTCGAGATCAGCCGGGTCCCCCGATCCGGCGCGCGGCCGGCGGAAAGGCGACGCGGCCGGCTGGTGGCGCTTGCCGGGCGGAACGACGAAGGCCCCGGAGAGAACTCCGGGGCCTTCGTCACGAGTAGCGGGGACAGGATTTGAACCTGCGACCTCTGGGTTATGAGCCCAGCGAGCTACCGAGCTGCTCCACCCCGCGTCGGCTCGACAACCGTAGCGCACCGACCCGGTGAGGCGCAAAACGGGTACCCGGTGGCGACGCGGCCGGGCGTCCCGCTCGACGGACGAGACGAGACGAGCCCGTGGCCCGGGTGACCGTTGCGGTCCCGGACCACGGGCTCGTGGTGTCGGCTCGTGCTGTCGGCCGGGGCGTCAGCCGCCCGGTGACGGCGCGGGTGACGTCGGCGCCGGTGGCGAGACACTGCCCGACGGCGCCGGGTTGCCCGAGCCGTTCGACGCGGCCTGGGCCTGCTGGAACGCGCTCATCGCCTCGTCCAGCGCCTTCAGCGCCCGCCCGTACCGCTCGAAGTCGCCGGACGCCTGCGCGGCCTTGACCTCACCGATCGCGGTCTGCACCCGGGCGGCCGCCTGGGCCAGTTCCCCGCTCACCGGCGGCGTGTTGGTGTCACCCGCGGTCGGCGACGGCGTGGGGCTGTCGGGCGTGGGCCTGTCGTCGGTGCTGGGCGGCGGGTTGTTGTTCGGCGCCCGCTTGCCCTGCTCGACGAGCTGCTTGATGCCGTCGCTGAGGTTGTTGGCGAGCACCACGTACGAGCCGCCGTCACCGTAGGAGAGCAGCACCTTCTGCAGCAGTGGGTACGCATCCTGGCTGCTGCTCTTCACGTACACCGGCTCGACGTAGAGCATGCCGTCGGCGAACGGCAGCGAGAGCAGGTTGCCGTACTGCACCTGTGCCTGGTTGGACGACAGCAGGTTGAGCTGCTGCCGGATGTCGCCGTTGTTCGTCATCTGCTGGTGCACCTGTGTCGGCCCGGAGATCCGGGTCTGGTCCGGTAGCTCCAGCACCTCAAGTCTCGGCTGCCCGTCGACGTACGACCCGGAGACCAGCGCGGCCAGGTTCTGCCGCCCGTTCGGGGTGACCGCCGAGGTCAACTGGAAGCGCGGCCCCTCCTGCCCGGGGAACTGGGTGAACAGGTAGTACGGCGGCTGCTTCTGCCCGCTGTCCGGCGCGTCCGGCACGTTCGGCACCTGCCAGAAGTCCTGGCCGGAGTAGAAGTCGCCGGGGTCGGTGACGTGGAACTTGGTGAGCAGGTTGCGCTGCACCTTGAACAGGTCGGCCGGGTAGCGGAAGTGCTCGGCCAGCTCGGCCGGGATGTCGCCCTTGGGCAGCACCACGTCACCGCCGAACGCCTTGTTCCACGCCTTGAGCACCGGGTCCGCGTCGTCGTACGAGTAGAGCTTGACCGTGCCGTCGTACGCGTCGACAGTCGCCTTCACCGAGTTGCGGATGTAGTTGACGTTCTCCCGGGCGAGCTGGAACGTGCCCCGGCCGGTCAGCTCGTCGGCCGTCTCGGCCTGGAGGTTGACCCGCTCGGCGTACGGGTAGGTCGCCGCGGTGGTGTAGCCGTCGATGATCCACAGGACGCGCCCGTTCACGACCGCCGGGTACGGGTCGCCGTCGAGCGTGAGGAACGGCGCGACCTTCTCCACCCGGTCGCGCGGGTTGCGCACGTACAGCAGCTTCGAGTTCTCGTTCACCGCCTCGGAGAGCAGGAAGTTCGACTCCTGCTCCTTGATCGCGTAGAGCAGCCGGCGCGGGAACGAACCGATCTTGACGCCGCCCTCGCCGGTGTAGGTGTAGTACTGCTCACCGCCGGTGGAGGTGGGGCGGTCGAACTCGACGTTGCGGTCGCCGTTCTGCCCGACGATCGCGTAGTCGTTCGCCTCCATCCGCTCGCCGTAGTAGATCCGCGGCTGCTGGGCCGGGATCTCCTCGGTCGGCGCGGAGCACGCCTCCTGCGCCTTCTCGCCGAGGAAGCCGGAGACGAAGTACGGCTGGCCGCCGCAGACCACCTGGTTCGCCGGGGCGGCCACCAGGCCGTACCCGTGGGTGTAGACGGTGTGGCGGTTGATCCAGTTGTTCTGCTGGTCGGTCAGCTCGCCGTAGTTGATCTCACGGACGCCGACCACGTAGTCGGAGGTCTTGTCATTCACCGAGTACCTGTCGATGTCCAGCTTCGAGCCGAAGTCGTAGAAGCCACGGACCTGCTGGAGCTGCGTGTACGTCTCGGAGACGAGCTGCGGGTCGAGCAGCCTGATGTTCGACACCACCGAGGTGTCGGTGGCCAGGCTGGCGGGTGGTACGAGGTTGCTGGCCGCGTACGGCGTGGTCTTCGTGCCGTCGAGGCCGAACGCGGACCGGGTGGCCTTGATGCTGCGTTCGATGTACGGCGCCTCCTTGTCCCGGGCGCTCGGCTTGACCTCGAACGTCTGCACCGCCCACGGGTAGATGCCGCCGATCGCCACCGCGGACACGCCGAGCAGGGCGAGCGAGATGCCCGGCCAGACCAGGTTCCGCATGACCGCGTTGGAGAACACGATGATCGCCAGGGCCACCACGATCGAGATCCAGGCGAGGATCTCCTTCGCCGGCAGCAGCGCGTTCACGTCGGCGTAGCCGGCGCCGTAGAGCTTGGCGCCCTCGTTGTACTCCAGCGGCATGGCCCGCCGGTCCAGCACGTAGGCGACGGCCTTGAGCAGCACGAACACGGCGACCAGCGAGCTGAGGTGGGCGCGGGCGGAGTTCGTCATCCGGTCGCCGACGCCCTGGAGCCGCACCCCGCCGAAGATGTAGTGCACGGCGAGCGCGCCGAGCAGCGACAGCACCACGACGGTGAAGCCGACGCCGAGCAGGTAGCGCCAGAACGGGAGCTGGAAGACGTAGAAGCCGACGTCGACGCCGAACTCCGGGTCCTTCACCCCGAAGTCGCCGCCGTTGCGGAACAGCAGCCACTGGGCCCACCGGCTCTGCGCGGAGAGGCCGGCGAACAGCCCGACGACGGCGGCGGCGAGCGCGATCCAGGTGCCGAGCCGCGGGCTCAGCAGCATCCGGTAGCGCTCCAGCGTCGCCTGCTCGGCCGAGTGCGGACGCATCCGGGGCCGCAGCCGGTACGCCAGCCAGAGGTTGCCGCCGACGATCAGCGCCATGCCGACGCCGACCACCAGGAACAGCAGCAGCCGGGTGGCGAGCACGCCGGTGAAGACCTGGGTGTAGCGGACCTCGTCGAACCAGAGCCAGTCGGTCCAGGCGTTGACGCCCCACCCGAGGAGGGTGAACAAGACGAACACCCCGATCAGGACACCGATGGTGACGCGTCCGCGCCGGCTCATCCTCGGTAAGGGACTGCTACGCATGACCACTGTTTGGCTCCGCACGCTCGATGTGATCGGCTCCGACCAGGCACCAAGAGTACGGGGTGTTCCTGAGCACGTCGGGTCAAGGTCACGTCACGATCCGCCCGGTGGCCGCCGGCCGGCCCGCCTCAACAGCGCGTCGGCTGGCCCCCGGACCGCAACGTTTCGAGCGCCTTCAACGCCTCGTCGAGCGTGGCGACCTTCAGCAGCGGCAGGTCCGGCTGAGGGTTGCGGACCGCCTCGGCGCAGTTGTCGGCGGGCACCAGGAACGCCTTCGCGCCCGCGTCCTTGGCGCCGACCAGCTTCTGCGCGATGCCGCCGATCGGGCCGACCCGGCCCTCGTCGTCGATGGTGCCGGTACCGGCGATGATCTTCCCGCCGGTGAGGTCGGCCGGCTCCAGCTTGTCGATGATGCCGAGCGAGAACATCAGCCCGGCACTGGGACCGCCGATGTCACCCAGGTCGATCTTGAGGTTGAACGGGTGCGGCTGCTGCTGGTCGATCTCCACGCCGATGCGCGGCCGGCCGTCCTGTTCGCGGCTGGTCACAGTGGCGGTGCCCGGGGTGTCGCCCCGGGTGTAGCCGATCTTCAGCGCGGTGCCCGCCGGCTTGGACCGGATCAGCTCGGTGAGCTTGGCCGCGCTCGTCACCTGCACCCCGTCGACCGAGGTGAGCACGTCGTCGGGCCGCAGCACGTCGACCGACGGGCCGCCCGGCGTGACCGCCTTGACCAGCACCTTGACCGGGTAGCCCAGTTGGCGCAGCGCCGCCGTCTCGGCGCTGGTCTGCGAGTTCTGGAAGTCCTCCGCGTTGCGCTTCTCGACCTCCTCCTGCGACTCCCCCGGCGGGTAGACCAGTTCCCGCGGCACCACCGCCTCGTCCGAGGAGAACCATCCGGCCAGCGCCGACCGGAGCCGCACCGTCGGCTGCACACCGACAGTGGTGAGCCGGAGCTGACCGGCGGAGGTGGACGTCGCGCGGCCGGTCACCTGGATGACCTCCTTGCCGTCCTCGCGGCCCAGCGTGTTCACCGTCGGACCGGGGCCGAGCACCACGTACGGCAGCGGCACGCTCAGCACACCGATGCTGAGCAGGGCGGTGAGCAGGGCACCGAGGAGGACGGTCACGCCGCGACGTCTCATGCGCCAGAGCGTACCGATCCGACCCCCGCCATCCGGCGCGGTGACCGGCGGACTTCGCCCTCAGCGCAACGCCGAGTGGCCCGACCTGCGGCGGGCCCCGCGTACCGTAGACGTCGTGCCTGATATTCCGTTCGGCTTCGCGCTCCCGGGTGGTCAACCACCAGACCCCAACGACCCCGCGGCGATGCAGCAGTTCATGTCGCAGTTGCAGCACCTGCTCTCGGCGCCGGGCAGCGGGCCGGTCAACTGGGACCTCGCCCGTCAGGTGGCCGCCAGTCAGCTCGCCGCCGCCGGCGACCCGGCGGTGTCGCCGTTCGAACGCAACGCGGTCGAGGAGGCGCTGCGCATCGCCGACCTCTGGCTGGAGCCGGCGACCTCGTGGCCCTCCGGCGTCCGCACCTCGGTCGCCTGGAACCGCAACGAGTGGATCTTCAAGACGCTCGACGTGTGGCGCAAGCTCTGCGACCCGGTGGCCAGCCGGATGGTCGGCGCGATGGGCGACCTGGTGCCACCGGAGGCCCGCGCCCAGCTCGGCCCGATGCAGTCGATGGTCGCCACGCTCGGCGGCGCCCTCTTCGGCGGCCAGCTCGGCCAGGCGCTCGGCTCGCTCGCCGCCGAGGTGCTCTCCGCCGGTGACATCGGCCTGCCGCTGGGCCCCGCCGGCACCGCCGCGCTCGTTCCCGCCAACATCAAGGTGTACGGCGAGGGCCTGGAGCTGCCCGAGGACGAGGTACGCCTCTACGTGGCCCTGCGCGAGGCCGCTCACCAGCGCCTGTTCCAGCACGTGCCGTGGCTGCGCGGGCACGTGCTGACGGCGGTGGAGAACTACGCCGCCGGCATCCGGGTCAACCGGGAGGCGATCGAGGAGGCGATGGGCCGGGTCGACCCGACCGACCCGGAGTCGATGCAGGCGATCGCGCTGGAGGGCATCTTCACGCCGGAGGACACGCCCGCGCAGAAGGCGTCGCTGGCCCGGCTGGAGACAGTGCTCGCGCTGGTCGAGGGCTGGGTCTGCCACGTCGTCGACAGCGCCGCCGGTGACCGCCTGCCCAACGTGGTACGCCTCGGCGAGGCGTTCCGCCGCCGCCGCGCCGCGGGTGGCCCGGCCGAGCAGACGTTCGCCGCGCTGGTCGGCCTCGAACTGCGGCCCCGCCGGCTGCGCGAGGCGTCGGTGCTGTGGGCGGCGCTGACCGAGCACCGCGGCATCGCCGGGCGGGACGCGGTCTGGGGCCACCCGGACCTGCTGCCCTCCGACGACGACTTCGCCGCCCCGGAGGCGTTCGCCACGACCAGCACCGATCTCGACGACGAGCTGGCGAACTTCGACTTCTCCGCCCCCGGCGCCCCGGAGGAGAAGGCCCCCGGCGAGGACGACGACAAGCGCTGACGCAGTACGCGACGGGGCCCGCACGGATCACCGTGCGGGCCCCGTCCACGTCCCACCCCCCGCCCCGCCCGCCACCCCACCCCGCCCATCTCACCGTCGATCTTGGAGCTGTGGCGCCCAGGATGTCCCGAAGGCGGCTTCTGTCAGGTGCCACAACTCCAAGATCGACGGGGCGGGGAGCGGGCGGAGCGGGCGGCGGGCGGGGCGGGCGGCGGTCAGACGGGGCGGCCGGACAGCAGGGCCCGGGTGGCCTCCCAGCCCTCGACCGCCGGATCGAGGGCGGCCAGGTCGGCGGGGCCGCGCAGCCGGTGCCAGCCGGCGGTGACCGCCACGTCCCCCGGGCTCGGTGCCGCCCGCCGCACCTCGGTCGGGGCGGTCGTGTCCAGATCCAGCGCCGGCAGCCACGCCGGTACGGGCAGTCGCGCCGCCACCCCCAGCAGCCCGGTTCCGCTTCCCTCGGCCGGGGCCACCGCCACCGGCCGGGTGGTGAGCGGCCGCAGCAGCTTGCCGAGCGTCAGCCCGGGCAGGTCCGGCGTGTCCGCCGCCACCACCGCCACCTGGTCGTAGCCGGCTGCGCCGTCCTCGTGGACCGCCTGGTCGCCGATGATCGCCGCGAACACCGCGTTCGGCGTCGGCTCGGTCACCTCGTACACCTGGGTGCCGGGCCAGACCACGGCGTCGGCCAGCCATCGGTCCCGGGCCGTGACCGCCACCGCTGTCTCCACCTCGTTCAGGGTGGCCAGCAGGTCCACCACGTCCTCGGCGAGCGCGGCACGCCATCGCGTCGGATCGATTCCGGGCGGTGACCAGGTCACCGGGCCGAGCAGCGCCACCACCACACGTCGCGACATCCGCCGACCTTAACCCCCGCCCCGACCCGCTTCCGTGCACGATCATGAGGTTGGCGGTGACGAAGCGGACGAAACGCCGGGCCAACTTCATGATCGACCGCAAAGGCGGGATGGTCAGGGGACGGCGGCGGTGGCGGCAACGCCCTCCAGGTAGCCGCGGGCCCGCTCCGACCTCGGGTAACGGGCGACGAGCGCCCAGAACTCGGCGTTGTGGCTGGGCACGATGAGATGAGCCAGCTCGTGCAGCAGCACGTAGTCGATCACCCAGTCGGGCATGTCCTGGACGCGGTGCGAGATCCGGATGGTGCGGTCGGCGGGCGTGCAGGAGCCCCAGCGGCCGTTCTGGTTGGTGACCCAGCGGACGCTCGCCGGGGCGGCGGCCGAACCGTACTCGGTCAGGTAGCTGTCGATCAGGCGGGCGGCGCGGGCGAGCAGTTCGGCGTCCGAGCGGGCCAGGCGGCCCTCGCGGGCGGCGAGCCGGGCGAGCATCCGGTCGACCCACTCGCTCTCCTCGGCCCGGGAGAACTGGTCGGGGATCAGCACGACGACGCGCTCCCCGTCCCGGTACGCGGACACCGTGCGCCGCCGGCGCTGGCTGCGCCGCACCTCGACGACGGGCTTCCGCGTCACGGCCATTACCGGTCCGCGCAGCCTCGGTTGACTGTCACGAGGGAAAGGTAATGCGTACTGACCAGGGCTCCGCAAGAGTCAACACGACGACACGCGCCCGGAAAATGATGGTTGATTGTCCGGAGTCCGGAAAAAATTCTTTGCGACGGTAGCTGACCATCACCTGACCGGCCCTGTTCACGTTAAGTGATCTACGACGGGTGACGGCCGGCGGGGCGGCGCGAAGCGGATCTGGGTGCATTCATCCGGCGTGTCCGCGCGAAACTGACTTATCCGACGTTACTCGGCATGCACACTCTCGACGTCGACTTGCTCACAGAGTCGGCGTACAGCTGACATGGAACCGCCCAGACCTGGGTAGGGTCCGCCAACCACGGTCAGGTGACTGGCCGCGGAGAACCCCCGGCGCCGGTGCCACGCGTGGGCCGCCGCAGGGAGACCCGCCGGACACCTCCGGCGGACTAGACGAGGAGGCTACCGTGGCCGACCAGGCCCAGACCTACAACGGTTACTGCGTGAAGTGCAAGGAGAAGCGGGACTTCGAGGGGCACGTGGAGGTCTCGAAGACCGGCATGAACATGGCCAAGGGCAAGTGCCCGGTGTGCGGCACAACAGTGAACCGCATCCTGGGCAAGGCCAAGGTCTGACCCGTAGGACACACACGGGGGAGGGCGGCCGGTGGCCGCCCTCCCCCGTCGCGTAGCCGACACGGTTACCGGCTGGTTGTGGAAAACCGGCGAGATCCTGTGGACAGCACTGGCCACGGCACGCCGCACCTGTGGACAACGAGCGACGGAGCGCGTGGAGACGGTCACCATCAGTTGCGTGACCGACCCGACACCGCTCGTCCGTCCCATTCTGCTACCCGGCCTGACCCGGCTCTGGCGCGACCGGCACACGCTCCAGCTCGGCGAGCAGCCCGGCCGGGCGGTGCTGCTGGAGATGTCCTCGCCCGGGACCGCCCGCCTGCTCGACCTGCTCGACGGCACCCGCAGCGAACGCGCCGTGCTGGCCGAGGCGGGCGCCGTCCGGATCCCGCCCGACGAGGCCCGCGCCCTGCTCTACACGCTCCGGGAGGCCGGACTGGTGGTGCCGGCGCAGGCGCTGCTCCCCCGTGACCTCACCGGCTCGGCCCGGGCCCGGCTGGCCGCCGAGGCCGCCGCGCTGGCGCTCGCGTCACCCGACCTGCCCGGCACCCCGGCCCGGCTGCTGCGCCGCCGCCGGGGCGCGCGGGTGCTGGTCACCGGCACGGGACGACTCGGCGCGGCGGTCGCCGTCGCGCTGGCCCACGCCGGCGTCGGGCACGTCGTACCCGATCTGGCCGGCCCGGTGGGCGCCGGTGACCTGGCCGGGACCGGCCTGACCACCGCGGAGCTGGGCCGGCCGCTGGCCCCGGCGGTACGCGCGACGCTGGAGCGGTGCGCGCCCGGCACGGTCACCGCCCCGTTGCGGGGCACCCGGCCGGACCTGGTGGTGCAGCTCGGCGTGGACCGTCCGGCGGAACTGCTCGCCACCGGGTACGCCCGCCGACGCCAGCCCCACCTGCTGCTCGACCTGCGCGGCGGCGTACCGGTGATCGGTCCGCTGGTCCGCCCGCCCGTCGGGCCCTGCCTGCGCTGCCTCGACCTGCATCGCGGCGACCGGGATCCGGACTGGCCCGCGCTCGCCGCCCAGCTCGCCGCCGACCGGGGCGAGCGGGCCTGCGCCGTCGCCACCGGGCTGGCCGGGGCGGCCTTCGCGACGGCGGAGGTGCTGGCCCAGCTCGACGGCGCCCAGCCGGAGACGCTCGGCGGCGCGGTGGAGATCCGCGGTCCGGGTCGCGTCCGTCACCGACGGTGGCCGCCGCACCCCTCCTGCGGCTGCTGCCGGCGTCGCCCGATCCGGTCGACGCCGGTCGCTACCCGCCGCACGGCAGCAGCGGAGGCCCCGAGTCGGTAACAATGGCCGGGTGACCGACATCCCGCGCCGGGCCGTGTCCCGCACCGCCAAACTCGCCGCCCTGCCGCTCGGGTTCGCCGGTCGAACCGTCCTCGGCATGGGCAAGCGGGTGACCGGCCTCGCGTCCGACGTCATCTCCGCCGAGATCCAGCAGCGCACCGCCGAGCAGTTGTTCAGCGTGCTCGGGCAGCTCAAGGGCGGGGCGATGAAGTTCGGCCAGGCCCTTTCGGTGTTCGAGGCGGCGTTGCCCGAGGAGGTCGCCGCGCCCTACCGGCAGGCGCTCACCAAACTCCAGGAGGCCGCGCCGCCGCTGCCGGCGGCGACGGTGCACAGGGTGCTGGCCGAGCAACTCGGCCCGGACTGGCGCGACCGGTTCGTCTCCTTCGACGACACTCCGGCCGCCGCGGCGAGCATCGGGCAGGTGCACCGCGCGGTCTGGCGCGACCCGGGGTACGGGCCGGACGGCGGCCCCCTGCACCGGGACGTGGCCGTGAAGATCCAGTACCCGGGCGCCGGTGACGCCCTGCTCGCCGACCTCAAGCAGCTCTCCCGGCTCGGCGGCATGTTCCGGGCCATCCAGCCGGGGCTGGACGTGAAGCCGCTCCTGGCCGAGCTGCGCGAACGCATCACCGAGGAGCTGGACTACGAGCTGGAGGCGGAGTCGCAGCGGGCGTTCGCCGCCGCGTACGCCGACGATCCGGACATCTTCATCCCGGAGGTGCTCGACGCCGCACCCCGGGTGCTGATCACCGAGTGGGTGGAGGGCATCCCGCTGTCCCAGATCATCCGCGAGGGCACCGAGGAGCAGCGGAACGAGGCCGGCCGGCTGATGGCCGAGCTGCACCTGTCCGCGCCGGAGCGGGCCGGGCTGCTGCACGCCGACCCGCACCCGGGCAACTTCCGGCTGCTCCCGGACGGGCGGCTCGGCGTGATCGACTTCGGGGCGGTGGCCCGGATGCCGCAGGGCACGCCGGAGCCGATCGGCCGGATCGCGGCGCTGGCGCTGCGCGAGGACGCCGACGCGGTGGTGGAAGGGCTGCGCGCCGAGGGCTTCGTCAGCCGTACCGAGTCGATCGACGCCCCGGCGGTGCTCGACTTCCTCCGCCCGATGCTGGAGCCGATCGCCGCCGACGAGTTCCGCTTCACCCGGGCCTGGCTGCGCGCCGAGGCGACCCGGCTGGCCAGTCCCCGCTCCCCCGCCTACCAGCTGAGCCGCCAGCTCAACCTGCCCCCGTCGTACCTGATGATCCACCGGGTCACGCTGGGTTCGATCGGGGTGCTCTGCCAGCTGGAGGCGAAGGCGTCCTACCGGTCGATCCTGGAACGCTGGCTACCAGGCTTCGCGCCGGTGGCCTGACCAGAGCGGGCCGGCGAGCGAGAGCGCGGCCGCCGAGTGAGCACAGCGAAGGGGCGGTGACCTGTCGGTCACCGCCCCTTCTCACGATCGTTCTACAGAACGCCCAGGTCGCGGGCCGACTGACTGCGACTCCGCATGGCGACGGTACGGGCGGAACGGGTTGCCTCAGTGCTCGTGGTGGTGCGACCGGCCTGAGGCCGGCGCATTCGGGCCCTGGACAACGCTTCGTGGAGTAGTTGCATCTCGAATCCGTTCGGCATGTTCAGCATCAGAATTTCTCTCTCAGGTCGGCCGGTGGAGGGACACCGGCATCGGTCGGTTTCGGAACGTAGGTTTGTCAGGCTGCCAGCCGGACGGAGTTCCGCGACTCGGACAGCCCGCTGGCCGCCAGTCGCTCCTCCGCCTCGACCCGGAGCTGCGCGTCACGGGCGAGGTCCTCCTTGCGCGGACGGCCACGGGGCCGCTTGCGCGGGACGACCGCGCCACGCTCGAAGATCTCGCCGCCCCAGACGCCCCAGGGCTCGGCTCGCTCCACCGCCCCGGCCAGGCACTCGACGCGCAGCGGGCAGTCCCCGCAGAGCGACTTGGCCAGCTCGAGCTCGGCGGGCGAGTCGGAGAACCACAGGTCGGGGTCGAACTTCCGGCAGGGCAGGTTCGCCTCCACGTCGACGCTCACGTCGAGGGGGGCCAACGCCAGACTCATCCTCCGGTCACCTCTCTCTCACTTCGATCTCGTGGATCGCATTCCGACGTACTTCGGCGGGACAAAAAAACTGAGGCCGCGGATCCCGGTATGCGGGTTCCGCGGCCTCGAGGTGAGCCGGTGGTCTGATGGATCAGACCGGTCTACCTCGAGGTGGAACGCCGCGGACATCCGTGCGCTTCTTGGCGCCATCGATGCCCTTGCCCGCGAAGCCACTGGTCCCCTCGACTCCGGCGATCGGCGCAACGGTCAGGATCAGCTCGGCCTGAACCTGAACCTGGTGCACCTGCGGAGCCGACGGTCGAGCAGCCGGGGCCACCCGGACAGCCGACAGCGGAGCGACGGCAGACGGCATCGCCGCAAGACGCTCATAAGTGAAGATCTTCATTGGTGCCACCTCCCTACTCTCCTCGTGCCGACCGTGGACTCATCCCCTTTGAGCAGCCAGAACGGCGCCGCTCGCGAGGTGTGTCATGAGGCTATTCCTCGCCCTCGGGGGAGGGCAAACGATTTACGGCTAGTTTTCAGAAGTTTTCTGTGGGCAGACGTCGTCCACCGTGGCGCCCGCCACCAGGGCGAGCACCGTATCCCCGTAAAGCCCGACTTTTCGGGGCCCGATCCCGGCGATCGCCACCAGTTCCTCGGTGCGGCCGGGCTTCCGCTCGGCCAGCGCGGTGAGCGTGGCGTCGGTGAAGACCACGTACGCCGGCACCTTCTGCGCGCCCGCCACCCGCTGCCGCCACTCGCGCAGCCGCTCGTACAGCTCCTCGTCGATGTCCGAGGGGCAGGTCGGGCAACGGCCCAGTTTGCGGTCCGCGCCGGCGAGCAGCGTGGCGCCGCAGATCCGGCAGGAGACCACCTGCGGCCGGCGCCGCTCGGCCCGCCGTGCCGGGCCCGCGCCGCCGGCCCGCTCACCGCCGCCGGAGCGGTCGAGCTGGGGCAGGAACCGCGACGGCCGCCGGGCCCGGCCACCCGGCGAGCGCGACGTGGCGTACGACAGCCAGAGCCACTCCCGGGCCCGGGTGATCCCGACGTAGAGCAGCCGCCGTTCCTCCTCGACCTGCTCCATCGTCTTCGCGTACGTGGTGGGCAGCGTGCCCTCGGCCAGCCCGACCAGGAACACCGCGTCCCACTCCAGCCCCTTCGCCGAGTGCAGCGACGCGAGTGTCACCCCCTCGACGGTGGGCACGTGCTGCTGGGCGGCCCGCCGGGCGAGTTCCTCGGTGAACCCGGTCAGGCCGGGCTCCTCCTCGGCCTGCGCCGCGTACTCCTCGGCGAGCTGGACCAGCGCGGCGAGCGCCTCCCACCGTTCGCGCGCGGCACCGCCGGGCGGGGGCGCGTCTGGCGCCCAGCCGACGGCGGTGAGCGCCTCGACCACGGCGGTCGGCAGCGGTGTTCCCGGGTCGGCCGATCGGGTGGCGGCGCGCAGCGCGATCATCGCCTGGCGCACCTCGGGCCGTTCGAAGAACCGCTCCGCACCCTGGAGCACGTACGGCACCCCGGCCTCGGAGAGCGCCTTCTCGTACGCCTCGGACTGGGCGTTGGTGCGGAACAGCACCGCGATCTCCCGCGCCGGGGTGCCACCCGCCACGAGTGCCCGGCAGCGGGCCGCGACCGCGTTGGCCTCGGCCGGCTCGTCGGTGAAGATCCGCAGGTCCGGCTCCGGGCCGGGCCGGCGCTGGCCGTGCAGCTCCAGCCGCAGCCGCGCCTCGGCGCCCCGGGCCTGCGAGATCACCGCGTTGGCGAGCCCGACGACCTGCGGGGTGGAGCGGTAGTCGCGGACCAGCCGGACCACAGTCGCGCCCCGGTGCAGTCGCGGGAAGTCGACCAGGTACGACGAGGTGGCGCCGGTGAACGAGTAGATCGTCTGGCTGGCGTCGCCGACCACCGTCAGGTCGTCCCGGCCGCCCAGCCACGCCTCCAGCAGCCGCTGCTGGAGCGGGTTGACGTCCTGGTACTCGTCGACCACGAAGTGCCGGTACTGGCTGCGCACCTGCTCGGCGACGTCCGGGTGCTCCTCGATGCCCCAGACCGCGGCGCGCAGCATGTCCTCGAAGTCGATCACGCCGTTGCCGCGCTTGAGCCGTTCGTACGCGTCGAACACGTCGGCGACCCGGGCCGGCTCGTACGGCGTCTCGCGCAGCGCCTTGGCGGCGGCGACGACATACTCCCCCGGCTCGACAAGCGACGACTTGGCCCACTCGATCTCGGCGGCCAGGTCCCGCGCGGCGGCCCGGTCGGCGCGCAGGCCGACCTTGGCGGCGGCGAGCGTGACCACCCGCACCTTGCTGTCCAGCAGCTCCGGCATCGCCCGCCCGGCCAGCAGCCGGGGCGCGAAGTAGCGGACCTGCCGCAGCGCGGCCGCATGGAAGGTGCGCGCCTGCACACCCCGCACCCCGAGCACAGTGAGACGGCTCCGCATCTCGGCGGCGGCGCGGGCGGTGAACGTGACCGCCAGCACGTGCCGGCCGGCGATGTCGCCGGTCAGCGCCCGGTACGCGATCCGCGACGTCACCGCCCGGGTCTTGCCGGTGCCGGCGCCGGCCAGGATGCAGACCGGCCCGGCCGGGGCGGTCACCGCGGACCGCTGCTCCGGATCCAGTCCGGCCAGCACCCGTTCCGCACCTGAGTGAACGCCCACAGCAGGGAATCATCCCAGCATCGTCCGACGTTGCAGCGGTTAGCCTGGCCTGATCGGACCGGGCGCGAGTCACCCCTTGGAGGAGCAGACCATGCTGACGATGTATTCCACCCCGTGGTGCGGCTACTGCCACCGGCTGAAGTCGCAGCTCGACCGGGAGGGCATCGCGTACGAGGTGGTCGACATCGAGCAGGACCCCGCCGCCGCGGACTTCGTGATGAGCGTCAACGGCGGCAACCAGACCGTCCCGACGCTGCGCTTCACCGACGGCAGCGCCCTGACCAACCCCTCGATCACCCAGGTCAAGCAGCACCTGGCCGCGCTGCCCGGCTGATCTCCCACGACGCCGCGAGCGGCCGTACCCGGTTCGGGTACGGCCGCTCGTCGCCGTTTCAGGACCCGCCGCGGCTGAGCACCCCGTCGCCGGCCGGCCGCCGGGGCGCCGGGATCCGGACCGGCGCCGCGACCGGCGTGGTCAGCCCGCGCCCCCGCCACAGGTAGAGGCCTGCCGCCGTGGTGACGATCCCCACCACCGCGAACAGCAGCCGGTAGTCGAACACGCCGACGAGCAGCGCGCCGGTGCCGATGGAGAGCGCCTGCGGCCCGCTGACCAGGGCCTCGGACGCGGCGGTGACCCGGCCGAGCAGCCGCGGCGGCGTCCGCCGCTGGATCAGCGTGTGCAACCCCACCATGGTCAGTGGCAGCGAGAGGCCGGCCATCAGCAGCGCCACCACCCCGAGCCACAACCGGGGGTACGCGAGCGCCAGCGCGGCCGGTCCGAAGAACGTCACCCCGGCGGCCAGCGCCCCGACTTCGCCGAACCGGCGGACCACGGCGGCCGAGAACAGGCCGCCGGCCAGCCCGCCGACGCCCTGCACCATGACGAGCACGCCGACGAACGCGGCGTCGCGGCCCAGGCCCAGATCGACGTACGCGAAGATCAGCGACTCGGTGAAGCCCATCACCAGCGAGCCGAGCCCGTACCCGAGCAGCGCCCGGCGCAGCGCCGGCTCGCCGGTCAGGTGGCGCAGCCCCGCGCCCAGCTCGGACGGCCCCCGGCGGGCCGGCCGCGACGGTGTGCCCTCCTCCACGCGCAGCCGCGCGACCACCGCCGCCGCGGTGACGAAGCCGGTCATGGCGAGCAGGACCAGCAGCCACCCGCCCACGGCGGCGTACACGCCCGCCCCGGCCAGCGGCCCGATCAGGCGCAGGCCCTGCCGGACGGTCTGGAGCAGTCCGTTCGCGTCGGCCAGCAGCTCGGCCGGAACCAGATGCCGGATGAGTCCGTTGAGCACGGCGGTGAGGGTGATGTACGACAGCCCGTAGAGCGCGGCGACCACGTAGATCACCCAGACGTCGGACCGGTCCCGGACGGCCAGCAACGGCCCGAGCAGCACCGCCGCGACCAGGTTGGCGGCGATGAAGAACGGTCGCCTGCGACAGCGGTCGACCACCCAGCCGACCAGCGGGGCGAGCGCCATCGGCGCGATGACCGCGAAGATGGTCGCCCCGGCCATGCTGTCCGAACCGGTCAGGTCCTTTACCCAGACGGCCAGGGCGAGCAGCAGGACCGACTCCGCCGCCATGCTCGCGACGAGCGCGGCGAAGAGGAGACGGAAGTCGGGGCGGCGCAGGACGGTGCGCATCGGGTCCTCCACGGTCCTCTTTTTGTCACGTGACACGCCCTCGCCGGAACCTCCGACGCCGGTCGCGCCGTCCATACTGACCGTGGGGGGCGAATTTCATACAGTTACCGTCGCGTCAAGCGACGGTCGACGGGAAAGAGGACGCCGTGCCTCCTGCCGTACCAGGCCCGATTCTGCGCCGTCGCCGGCTCGGCACCGAGCTGCGCCGGCTCCGCGAACAGGCCGGTCTGACCGGTGACCAGGTCATCGAGCGGATCGGCTGGGCCTCCGCATCCAAGCTGTCCCGTCTGGAGAACGGCCGCAGTCGTCCCGACCCGGACGACGTGGACGCGTTGCTGACGCTCTACGGCGCCGACGAGGAGCAGCGCGCCGAGCTGACCGGGATCACCCACGAGGCCGGCGACATGCGCGGCTGGCTGCGCAACTTCCCGGTGATGACCCAGCAGCAGCGCGCCTTCGCCGAGCTGGAGGGCGGTTGCGCGGAGATCTCCGAGTACAACCCGGTGCTGGTGCCGGGGCTGTTGCAGACGCCCGGGTACGCCCGGCACCGGATCATCTCCGCCGCGCAGGTGGCCGCCGAGGCCGGCGACCCGGAGAGCGAGGATCCCGAGACCGAGGTACGCGCCCGGCAGGCCCGCCAGTCGCTGCTGACCCGCTCCCCGGACGTGCCCCGCTACACGGCGGTGCTGGAGGAGGCCGCGCTCGGCCGCCGGGCCGGGCCGCCGGAGGTGCTGCACGAGCAGCTCGTCCACCTGTGCGAGATGGCGCTGCTGCCGAACGTGACGCTGCGCCTGCTGCTACGGGACACCCGGGTCGGTGACTGGTACCTTCCGCCGACCGCGTTCTCGGTCTACCGGTTCGCCGATCCCCTCGATCCGGAGACGCTCGCCATCGAAGGTGGGTTCACCGACGTCATGTCGACCGAGATAAACACTCTAAATCGCTATAAAGTGGTGTTCGAGTGGCTATGCTCGTCGGCGCTCTCCGCATCGGACACCCTCTCCTGGTTGATCGAGGCGACGGGACGGCTGACCGGCACGGCAGTCGAGTCCACGGTGGCGTACGGGCCGGCAACGGCGCCGACCCAACGTCGCCGGGACTCGGGACGCCTCACCACGGAGCGGTGATCCGACCGGGACGCCGCCCGCGCGCGGGTGTCGCTCGTCCCCATCGGAGCACCTCATCAGGAGCAAGCACCATGAACGAGATCCACACCAGCACGACCGCCCTCTCGGCACGGCTCGCCGGTGCCGCCTGGCGCAAGAGCACCCGTAGCCAGACCTCCAACTGCGTGGAGGTCGCGCCGCTCGACCCCGGGCCGGCGACTGTGGCGCTGCGGGACAGCAAGGACCCGAACGGGCCGGTCCTGCTGTTCGACCGGACCGGCTGGCTCGGCTTCCTCGCCGGCACCAAGAGCGGTCAGTTCGATCTGGACTGATCCGGCGAACCACGGGGGCCGTCGGCGCGAACCGGCGGCCCCCTCACCTGTCCGCCCTCGACAACGGCACTGACCTGGGATCCCCCGATCGGTCGAGGTGGCGCGTTCCCCTTGCCGGGCGGACACATCGGCGTAACATGACGCGGGAGTGACGTGGAAGTTCCAGCGTGTAACCGCCGATTGTCCGGGGGACACCATGCGGTTCCTGATCGTCCGCACCGAGATCCGTACCGCCGCCGACGCCGACATCGCCGCCGCCTGGGCCGGCGGTCGCCGGCTGCGGGACGAGAAGAGCACGCCGGAACCCCGCCGCCAGGTCGTCCACGCCGAGGATCGGGACGCCGCCCTCCTGCTCGCCCGAGCGCTGTCCGCCGTCGGGGCGGTACGCACCGGCCGGCACCGGGTCAAGGTGCTGCCGATCGAGGAGCCCGCAGCCGGGCACCCGTACCGCTGGGACGGTGGATGACCGGACGCTGACGTCCGTCGCGGCCGGACCGGCCTCCCCCGCCGTCATCCCGCCACATCCGGCCGCGACGGCACGTGTTCCCGACCCGTGGCCGTCGCGGCAACGGCGACCCGGGTCGGGGCCGCGTCCGGCCGGCCGGGTGGTCAGCAGTGCCCGTCGAGCCAGCGGTGCACCAGGAACAACGCGATCGACGACGGCGGCGGCAGCACCAGCCGGTCTCCCCCGCCCACCGGCACCGGCTCGTCCGCGAGCGCCGCGCCGATCTCCCGGCGGGTGAACCAGCGCGCGTGCGCGATCTCGGCCAGGTCGACCCGGATCGGCGCGTCCGCGTCGGCGCGGGCCAGGAAGCCGAGCATCAGCGAGCCGGGGAACGGCCAGGACTGGCTGCCCACGTACGCGATCTCGTCGACCGGGACGCCGACCTCCTCGCGCACCTCGCGCAGCACGGCGGCCTCGGCCGACTCGCCGGGCTCGACGTATCCGGCCAGGCAGGAGTAGCGGCGCATGCCCGGGGTGCGCGGCCAGGCCGCGTTGTTGCCGAGCAGGCAGCGGCCGTCCGGGCCGTCCACCCCGTCGTGCACCAGCACGATCATGGCCGGGTCGGTACGCGGCCAGACCCGGTCGCCGCCCGGGTCGATCCGCGACCAGCCGGCCTCGTCGGCGCGGGTCGGTTTGCCGGTGGTCGACGAGTAGCCGTGCCGCAGGTGCCAGTTGAGCAGCGCCAGCGCGGTGGTGAACAGGCCCGCGTCCCGGTCGGTCATCAGATGGCCGACCTCGCGCAGGTGAGCCGGACGGGTGTCCGGCAGCGCCGGCAGCGGCCCGTCCACGGCGAAGACCGGCACGCCGTCCGGCTCGACACCGAGGAACATCGGCACCGACCGGGGCACCTCGGGCAGCTCACCGGGAGCCACCAGGACCAGCTCCGGCGGAACCGCCGCGCCCCGGACCAGCGCCCGCCCCTCGGCTGCGGAGTCGAGCACCAGCACCCGGGCCCGCTCCCACGCCTCGGTGAGCCAGGCCGGGTCGGCACGCCGGTGCGCGGCCCGGTCGAGCGTCGACCGGGCCAGCGGCGGCGCGGATTCGCCGCTCATGCCGATTCCGTACGCACCGGTGTCAGCGCGGCGAGCGAGCCGGCCACCCGCGCCGCGTCGCCGAGCACGACGGTGACCGCGCGCGCCGGCGCCAGGTAGCGGGACGCCACCTCGGCCACGTCGTCCACAGTCGCGGCGGCCAGCCGGGCGGCGTACTCGGCGAGGAAGTCCAGCCGCAGCCCGTTGCCGGCGTACGCGCTGGTCAGCGACGCGAGACCGGCCTGGGTGGACATGCCGAGCTGGAGCGTGCCGAGCGCGTACTGGCGGGCCTGCTCCAGCTCGTCGGGCTTCGGCGGCACCGTGGCCAGGCGGCCCAGCTCGTAGGTCGTCTCCACCAGCGCCGCCGCTGTCACCTCGGTGGCCACCTCGGCGCCGGCGACGAGCAGCGAACCGGCCACCGAGTGCTCCACCAGCGAGTGCGGCCCGTACGTGTAGCCCTTGTCCTCGCGGATGTTCTCCACCCAGCGAGAGGAGAAATAGCCGCCGAAGATCAGGTTGGCGAGCTGCAACGCGGCGTGGTCCGGGTGGGTACGGGGCACCGCCGGGAGCGCGAGGCGTACCGAGGACTGCACCGAGCCGGGCCGGTCGACGAGCAGCAGTGGCCCGGGTTCCAGCGGCGGCGCGGGCGGCAGCTCGGCGACGTGGCCGTCACCGCGCCACCCGGCGAGCGCCTTCTCGGCCGCGTCCAGCGCCCGCTCCGGCGCCACGTCGCCGACGAGCACAAGCACCCCGCCGGCCGGATGCACCCGCTCGGCGTGCAGCCGGCGCAACGCGGCCGGGCGGACCGCCCGGACCTGGTCCGGGTCGGGCGTCTGCACCGCGTACGGGTGCCGCCCGTACACCCGCTTGAGCAGCGCGGTGCGGGCCAGGTGGGACGGCTGGCTCTGGGCGACCTGGATGCGGTCGACCAGCCGGTCCCGTTCGGTCTCCACCCAGTCGGCCGGGTAGGTGGCGCCGGTGAGCACCTCGGCCAGCAGCTCCAGCATCCGGTCCAGCCCGGTGACCAGGCCCGCGCCGGAGAGCATCAGCCGGTCCGGGTCGAGGCCGGCGGTCAGCCCGCCGCCGACCTTCTGCAACTCGGCGGCCAGCTCGGTGGCGCTGTGCGCCTCGGTGCCGGAGAGCATGGTCTGCGCCAGCATCGCGCCACGGGCCAGGTGGGTACGCCCGAACGGCATCCACAGTCGCAGCTCGGCCAGCGGTACGGAGGAGCGGCGTACCGCGATCACGGTGAGGCCGTTGCGGAGCGTGCGCTCGGCCTGCTTGGGCACCTTGAGACGGCGGTTGGGGCCCAGCGCCGGCAGCGGCCGGACGGTGGTGGTCGGCGTACTCATCGGGAACCTCCGGCGACGACCTCGACGGACGCGCGGCGCTCGGGCCGCAGGGTGGCGGCTGCGGCGCGGACCTGCTCCTCGGTCACCTCGCCGACCAGCCGGGGCAGGTCGTTGAGCAGGCCGGGTTCGCCGCGTTGCTGTTCCAGCACCGCCATCCGCAACGCCCGGCCGAGCACCGCGTCGGTGTCGCGCAGCAGGTGGGTGGCCATCCGGGCCTGGGTACGCGCCAGCTCGCCCTCGGTCAGCCCGTCGGTCGCCAGCCGGTCCAGTTCCTCGTCCATGGTGCGCAGCACCTTGTCCACGTCGCCGCCGGGCGGCAGGTGCGCCTGGAGCAACAGCGCGGTGGGGTCGCGGACGTCGAACGGGTCGCCCATGAAGCCGAGGTACCCGCCGAGGCTGGTCACCGACCGGTCGCGCTGCACCAGCCGCTCGACCAGCCGGGAGGCGTCGCCGTCGGTGAGCACCTCGGCCAGCACCACGTACGGCAGATAACCGGCGAAGTCGCTGACCGGGTCGGGCACCCGCCACGCGCCGGCCACCGCCGGGAGCGGGGCCAGCGCGTCGGTGTACGTGCTGCGCCGCTCGGTGGTCAGGTCGGGCTCGGCGAAGTCGGGCCGCCGCGGGGCGGGCCGGGCCGGCACGTCCCCGAAGTGCCGCTCGATCAGCTTGGTCGCCTCGGCCACGTCGATGTCGCCGCTGACCGCGAGTACGGCGTTGCCGCTGGCGTAGTAGCGGCGGAAGAAGTCGGCGGCGTCGGCCACTGTCGCCGACTCCAGGTCAACGAAGGAGCCGTAGCCGTCGTGCGCGTTGGGGAAGGTGTCGAACATCACCGGGGGCAGCGTCAGCCAGGGGAACCCGCCGTACGGCCGGTTCAGCACGTTGACCCGGATCTCCTCCTTGACCACGTCGACCTGGTTGCGCAGGTTCTCCTCGGTCAGCCGGGGGCCGCGCATCCGGTCGGCCTCCAGGAACAGCGCCCGTTCCAGGGCGTTCGCCGGCAGCGTCTCGAAGTAGTCGGTGTAGTCCAGGTGGGTGGAGCCGTTGAACGTCCCGCCCGCGCCCTGGACGTGCCGGAAGTGGGCCAGCTTCTCCAGGTTCTCCGAGCCCTGGAACATCAGGTGCTCGAAGAGGTGGGCGAACCCGGTGCGTCCCTCGGGCTCGGAGCGGATGCCGACGTCGTAGACCACCGCCACCCCGATGACCGGGGCGCTGCGGTCCGGCGTGAGCACCACGCGCAGGCCGTTGTCGAGGGTGAACCGTTCGACCGGGTACTTCGTCGCTGGGATCTTCGCTCTCCGCGTCGGCACGAGATCGACACTAGCGCCTCGGTACCGGCTCCACCGCCGGTGTGCCGTGGCCCACCGTACGGCGGTGCCGGCGGCTGGCCGACCGGCCACGCCTTCTCCACCGAACAGGTGGGAATTATCGGGAAATCCCAGGTCGCGGGGCCCGGCCGGGAAACGGGGCTTGACGCCGCCCGAGAGCTGCCCCAGTCTTCCTACCAACTAAATAGGAATACTGCGGATTGGACATTCGATGAGACGGCTTCCCCTGCGCCGCCTGGCCACCGTGGCGGCCCTGGCCGCCCTCGGCGCGGCCACGCTCGGCACCACCGCCGCCTGCGGCGAGGACAGCGACGCCGGCGCCGGATCCGGCCCGGTGACGCTGCGCCTGGGTTACTTCCCCAACATCACGCACGCACCGGCAGTGGTCGGCGTGGAGAAGGGGATCTTCAAGGAGAAGCTCGGCAGCGACGTCGAGCTGGACACCAAGACGTTCAACGCGGGCCCGGCCGCCATCGAGGCCGTCTTCTCCGGCGCGCTCGACGCCACGTACATCGGCCCGAACCCGACGGTGAACGCCTTCTCCAAGTCCAAGGGCGAGGCGGTCCGCGTCATCTCCGGTGCCGCGTCGGGTGGCGTCGCGCTCGTGGTCAAGCCCGGCATCACATCGGTGGAGCAGCTGCGCGGCAAGAAGATCGCCACCCCGCAGCTCGGCAACACCCAGGACGTGGCGCTGCGCTACTGGCTCAAGGAGAAGGGCCTGGAGACCACCAAGGAGGGCGGCGGCGACGTCAAGATCGTCCCGCAGGAGAACGCGCAGACGATCGAGACCTTCGGCAGCGGCGCCATCGACGGCGCGTGGGTGCCCGAGCCGTTCGTCTCCCGGCTGGTCAACGCCGGCGGCAAGGTGCTCGTCGACGAGCGTGACCTCTGGCCGGACAAGAAGTTCGTCATCACCAACCTGCTGGTCAGCACCAAGTTCCTCAAGGCGCACCCGGACGTGGTGAAGAAGCTGGTCGAGGGCCAGGTCGCGGCGAACGAGTTCGTCAACACCAAGCCGGACGAGGCGCAGCAGGCCATCTCCGACCACATCGGCAAGATCACCGGCAAGCCGCTGGACCTCAAGCTGATCAAGCAGGCCTGGCCGACGCTGGAATTCACGAACGACCCGATCCCGGCCTCGCTGAAGGCCGGCCTGGACCACGCCGTCGCGGTCGGGCTGACCCAGCCGGTCGACCTCAACGGCCTCTACGACCTGAAGTACCTCAACGAGGTACTCAAGGCGCAGGGCAAGGCCGAGGTCAGCCAGCCGTGACGTCGACGGACACGACCCCGCGCAGCGCGACCGGCTCGGTCGCGCTGCGCGGCGTGACGAAGGTGTACGGCCAGGGCGAGCAGGCGGTCCTGGCGCTGGACGGGCTGTCGCTGGACATCGCGCCGGGCGAGTTCGTCTGCATGGTCGGCGCGTCCGGCTGCGGCAAGAGCACGTTGCTCAACCTCGTCGCCGGGCTGGACCGGGCCAGCGGCGGCGCGATCGAACTGGGCGAGGGCGTCAACCCGGGCCTGATGTTCCAGGAGCCGGCGCTGTTCCCCTGGCTGACCGTCGAGGGCAACGTCGAGGTGCCGTTGAAGCTGCGCGGGCTCCCCCGCGACCAGCGCAAGGAACGGGTGGCCGAGCTGCTGCGCACGGTCCACCTGTCCGAGTTCGGCCGCAAGCGGCCGCACCAGCTCTCCGGCGGCATGCGGCAGCGGGTCGCGCTGGCCCGCACGCTCGCGCTGGAGACCCCGGTGCTGCTGATGGACGAGCCGTTCGGCGCGCTGGACGCGATGACCCGCGACATCCTGCACGACGAGCTGGAGCGGATCTGGACCGAGCGCGAGCTCACCGTCCTGTTCGTCACGCACAACGTCCGCGAGGCGGCCCGGCTCGCCGACCGCATCGTGCTGCTCTCCAGCCGGCCCGGCCGGATCATCTACTCCACCGAGGTCGCCGTGCCGCGCCCCCGGCGGATCGACTCGCCGGAGGTCTCGGCCATCGCCGCCGAGGTCACCGACCGGCTGCGCAAGGAGGTGGGCCGGCATGGCCAGTGACACCCTCGCCGGGTCGGCGCGTACCGACGCGGAGATCTCCGGCCTCGACGCGCTGGAGATCGCCGGCCGGGAGAAGGGACCGTCCCGGGTACGCCGCCTGTGGTCGGCCACCTGGCCCAAGTTCGCCGCGCTCGCGCTGGCCGTCGCCATCTGGCAGGCGGTGGTCTGGTCCGGGTGGAAGGAGCCGTGGGCACTGCCCGGCCCGGCGGTGGTCTTCGGCGACCTCGGGGACTACCTGCTCAGCTCCGCGCTGTGGGAGGGCCTGGCGACCACCGCCCGGCGCGCGGCGGTCGGGTTCGCCGCCGCTGTCGCGGTCGGCCTGCTGCTCGGCCTGGGCGTGGCCCGGGTCAAGGTGCTCCGGGCCGCGCTCGGCTCGATGATCACCGCGTTGCAGACCATGCCGTCGATCGCCTGGTTCCCGCTGGCCATCCTGCTGTTCCAGCTCAGCGAGCAGGCGATCTTCTTCGTGGTGGTGCTCGGCGCCGCGCCGTCGGTCGCCAACGGCGTCATCCACGGCGTGGACTACGTGCCGCCGCTGCTGGTCCGCGCCGGCCGCAACCTCGGCGCCCGGGGGCTCAACCTCTACCGGTACGTGATCGCGCCGGCCGCGCTACCAGCCATCGTGGCCGGGCTCAAGCAGGGCTGGGCGTTCGCGTGGCGCAGCCTGATGGCAGGTGAGCTGCTGGTCGTCATCGCCACCCGCACCTCGATCGGCGCCCAGCTCACCTACGCACGCGAACTGAGCGAGGCACCGCGCCTGATGGCCATCATGATCGTCATCCTGGTGGTGGGCCTGCTCGTGGACACCGCGTTCGGTGCCGCCGACAAGGCGATCCGCCGCCGCTGGGGCGTGCTGGACCAGGCCGGCAACTGACGCCGTGTACATCTCCGCGCGCGCCGACTACGCGCTCCGGGCCATGCTCGCCGTCGCCGACGCCGCCGGTTCCACCGGCGACCCGGCGGCCGGCGGCGGCGAGCTGGTCAAGGCGGCGAGCCTGGCCGAGAGCCAGGACATCCCGCTCAGCTTCCTTCAGGGGATCCTGCTCGACCTGCGGCGGGCCGGCCTGCTGCACAGCCACCGCGGCACCGAGGGCGGGTACGCCCTGACCCGCCCGCCGGCCGAGATCAGCGTCGGTGACGTGCTGCGCGCGGTCGGCGGTGCGATCACGAGCGTCCGGGGCATCCCCGCCGACCGGGCCGGCTACCACGGCGTGGCCACCGGCCTGCGGGACGTGTGGCTGGCGGTGGACGGGGCGATCGCGCTGGTCGTGGACCGGACCACGCTCGCCGACCTGCTGAGCGACCGGGCCACGGCACCCTGACGCGCGTCCGGTCACGACGTCGGCGGCCGTACCTGCCCGTCGCGGACCATGCGGATCTCGCATACGCCGTCCTGGACCTGCGTCGTACCGTCGGCTTCGAAGCCGTGCCGGCGGTAGAACGCCTGGGCACGAGGGTTGGGATCGGCGACCCACAGCGCCGCCGGCTCCGCCGGGTCGAGGACGGCCCGCAACAACGCCGGCCCGGCGCCGGTGCCGTGATCGGCCGCGTGCACGTAGAGGACGTACAGCTGGCGCGCCCACGCCGCCTCGGCATCGAGCGGCGGGCCCGACATCGCGATCCCGACCAGTTCGCCTCCCCGCTCGGCCACCGCCGCCCGGTTCTCCCGATAGCGCTCGTCGGTCAACGCGGCGGTCCAGAACCGCTCCCGAAAGGCCGGCAGGTCCGGGTCGTCGAGCACCGTGTCCGGCATGAGCCCGCGGTACGTCTCCTGCCAGCACCGGACATGCACGCGTGCCATCCGGGCGGCGTCCTCGGCCCGGGCCTCGCGAACGGTCACCGACGGGTCCACCGCCGCATCGTAGGCGGCCGGCCGTTCCGGCATCGCCCCTTTTCGGGGCGTCTACTGAGTGTGCGGGGCGCTCATCCCGGGGGTGAAGCTGCGGGCGGCGCCGCGATCCGGCGAGCCGCCGTCGGACGGCTGCCACGGCCCGAACGCGGCCACCGCGGCGAGCGCCAGGCCGGCCCCCGCCACCGCGAGCACCAGCACCACTTCCCGCGCTCCGCCCGATCCGGCTTCCCCCGCCATGAACCGCTCCCTCCGCGTCCGGCCGACCCCCCGACCGGTCCCCCGCGCAGCAGCATCACCGCCCGGGGTCCGGTCGCACAGTCGGGCAGCCGACCGAACATCGACTGATTCCCGACTCAGGAGCGAACGCTCCGCCCGACCGGAGACGAGCCGGTCACGCGCGGGCCGCGGTCAGCGGCGGCGCGGGCGCCGGCGAGGACGGGTTCCCGGGGCGGGGTGCGCGGCGGCGGGCGCGGTGATGGTCACCGGCACGCCGGACGGCTCCCGGGCGCCGGTGAGCCGGCTCAGCTCGCCGTCGCCGGCGCGTACCCGCGTGGTCTTGGGGTTGATGCCCGCGGTGCTCATCAGCCGGGCCACGTCGCGGCGCTGGTCCGGCAGGACGAGCGTCACCACGGTGCCCGACTCGCCGGCCCGCGCGGTCCGGCCGCCCCGGTGCAGGTAGTCCTTGGCCTCGGTGGGCGGGTCGGCGTTGACGACCAGGTCCAGCCCGTCGACGTGGATGCCACGGGCCGCCACGTCGGTCGCCACCAGCGCGGTGACCTGGCCGGTGCGGAACTGCTCCAGGATGCGGGTGCGCTGCGGCTGCGACTTGCCGCCGTGCAGCGCCGCCGCGCGTACGCCCTTGGCGAGCAACTGGCGGGCCACCCGGTCGGCGCGGTGCTTGGTGGCGATGAACACGATCGTGCGGCCCTCGCGGGCGGCGATGTGCGCCAGCGCGGCCGGCTTGTCCTCCGCCTCCAGGTGCAGCACGTGGTGCGTCATCGCGGTGACGGTGGCGGTGCCCGGGTCGACGGAGTGCGTCACCGGGTCGGTCAGGAACCGGCGGACCAGCCGGTCCACGCCCCCGTCCAGGGTTGCGGAGAAGAGCATCCGCTGGCCGCCCGGCGCGACCTGCTCCAGCAACTTCGTCACCTGCGGCAGGAAGCCCATGTCGGCCATCTGGTCCGCCTCGTCCAGCACGGTGATGGCCACCTGGTCCAGCCGGGCGTCGCCCCTGTCGATCAGGTCGTGCAGCCGGCCCGGCGTGGCGACCAGCACCTCGGCGCCGGCGCGCAGCGCGGCGGCCTGCCGGCCCAGCGAGAGCCCGCCGACCACAGTGGCGCAGCGCAGGCCGAGCACGGCGGCGTACGGGGCGAGCGCGTCGGTGACCTGCGCGGCCAGTTCACGGGTGGGTACGAGCACCAGCGCGAGCGGGCGGCCCGCTCGGGCCCGGCGGCCGGCCGTACGGTGCAGCAGCGGCAGCCCGAACGCGAGCGTCTTGCCGGAGCCGGTACGCCCCCGGCCGAGCACGTCCCGGCCGGCCAGCGAGTCCGGGATCGTGGCCGTCTGGATCGGGAACGGCGCGGAGATGCCCTGCGCGGCCAGCTCGGAGATGAGCGCCGGAGCCAGACCGGTGGCGGCGAACGTGGGCAGGGTCGTGGTCATGCGGAAAGCCTTCCTCGAGGCGGCACGTGTCGAGGAAGGGCGCCGGGTTGCGGCGCGTCACCGGCGTCACCGGTGGTCACAAGCACGAACCGAAGGGACGGGCCGGCCCGGCAGAGGCGGGCCGGCCCGTGCACCGCGCCCGACCGGGCGCGGTGGTGGTGCCGGTTGATCCGAAGATCAGAGCGGGCGGATGTTCTCCGCCTGCGGGCCCTTCTGGCCCTGGGTCACCTCGAACTCGACCCGCTGGTTCTCGTCCAGGCTCCGGTAGCCGGAGGTCTGGATCGCCGAGAAGTGGGCGAAGACGTCGGCGCCGCCGTCGTCCGGGGTGATGAAGCCAAAGCCCTTGTCAGCGTTGAACCACTTGACGGTGCCAATTGCCATGTGTTTCGTCTCCTTGACGGAACGGTCGGCCCGCACGTGTTGCGGGCCGGAGAGGAGCACCCCGCGCGTGGAATACGCGGCGTGCCTGTCGCTGCTGGTCGCCCCGCCCGGAGAACTCCGGACACAACAAAGAGCGCCTGGGGCCACAATCCGCCAGGCGCACACAGAGTCTCTGGAAACCAAAACTGCAACCCAGACAACGTATCACGGATTCGTGCGCTGCGGGAGATCCCCCGGGATTTCCGGCACGGCGGCCACCAGACCGGCCAGTCCCTCCGCGTCGAGCAGGTCGGCCGGGCGGACGGTGGCGGAGTCCCGCACGTAGTGGAACGCCGCGCCCACCCGGTCCACCGGCACCCCGGCCAGCTCCGCCCAGGCCAGCCGGTAGACAGCCAGCTGCACCGCCGCCGCGTCGGCCTCCCGGCCGGACGGCTGCCGCCCGGTCTTCCAGTCGACCACGTCATAGCGCCCGCCCGGGCGGGCGAACACGGCGTCCATCCGGCCCCGCACCACCACTCCGGCGATGACAGTGGCGAACGGCACCTCCACCTCCACCGGCACCCGGTCGGCCCACTCGCTGGCCAGGAAGCGCTCCTGCAACTCGACAAGCGCCTCGTCCGGCGCCGCGTCCTCGTCCGCCGCGCCGGGCAGCTCGTCCACGTCGAGCAGCCGGTCCGCGCCGAAGCGCTGCTCCAGCCAGGCGTGGAACGCGGTGCCGCGCCGGGCGTACGGGTTGGGCTCGGTCGGCATCGGGCGGCGCAGCGTCCTGGCCAGCGCCTCCGGGTCGCGGCGCAACGCCACGAGCTGGGTCACCGAGAGCTGGCCGGGTAGTTCGACCTCGACCGCCTCGGCCTGCCGGGCCAGCTCCGCCCGCTCGGCGAGCAGCAGATCGGCCTCCCGCCGCCAGCGGACCACCTCGGCGTCCACCCCGGCCGGCGCGAGCACTGCCGCCTCGCGGCGGGCCGCCTCCGGGTCGGCCAGGTAACGGCGGATCAGCGCCGCCGCCTCGGTCAGCGCGGGCCGGCGGGCGCCGAGCGGGTCGGCCGGCCACTCGGCCCGCAGCACGGTCTCGGTGGTCGGGTTCACCGCGTCCCCGGCCGGCTCGGGCGTCCACGCGTCCACCACGTGCCCGTTCGGTTCGGCCAGGCAGGCGTCGTGCACCTCACGCAGGAACACCGACGGGCCGCGGAACCGCTTGGTCCCCTCCCCCCACCAGTAGCCGGAGCAGAGCAGCAGCCGGCGGGGGCGGGTCACCGCCACGTACGCCAGGCGGCGCTCCTCCCGCTCGTCGTGCGCCCGCCAGGCGTCGGTGAACTCGGTGAGCGCCCGGGCCACGCCGCGCTGGTCCTCCGCCTCGGGCAGGGCCAGCTCGGGCAGCCCGTCCGCGTCGCCGCGCAGCGGGAACGGCAGCACGCCCAGCCCGCCCAGCCAGTGATCGGAGTTACGGACCGGCCCCGGCCAGCCGCCCCGGGTCATCCCGGCCACCGCCACCACGTCCCACTCCAGGCCCTTCGCGGCGTGCGCGGTGAGCACCTGCACCGCGCCGGCCACCACCTCGACCTCGCCCGGCGCCAGCCCGCGCTCCTCGTCCTCGGCGGCGGCCAGGTAGGCGAGGAAACCGGCGAGCGTGGCGCCGGGGGTCTCGCCGCTGAACCGGGCCGCCACGTCGCCCAGCGCGTCCAGGTGGGCGCGGGCGAGCCCGGCGTCGCCCGCGCCGTCCCGGCCGGCCCGGACCGCCACCTCGACGTCGAGCCCGATGGTCCGCTCGATGTCCGCGATCAGCTCCGGCAGCGACTGGTCCAGCCGGTAGCGCAGCAGCGCCAGCTCCATCCCGTACGAGCGCAGCCGCGCGTAGCCCTCGGCCGAGTACGCCTGCGCCGGCCCCAGGTCGGCCAGCGCCTCGACGAGCGTGGCCTCGTCCAGCGCGTCCACGGTGATCTCCGGGCCCTCGTCGCCGGTCAGCTCCCGGCGGCTGCGGGCGATCGCACGGGCCCGGCGGTGCAGGGCGACCAGGTCACGCGGGCCGATCCGCCAGCGCGCGCCGGTCAGCAGCCGCAGCAGCGCCGCCCCGTCGGTCGGGTCGGCGAGCACGCGCAGCGTGCACACCACGTCCCGTACCTCGGGGGTGTCCAGCAGCCCACCCAGGCCGACCACGTCGACAGGCAGCCCGCGGGCGCGCAACGCCGCCTCGATCGCCGGGATCTGGCTGCGCAGCCGCACCAGCACCGCAGTGGTCGGCCGCCGGTCGGCGGGGATGTGCTCGGGCAGCGCACCCGACATCCCGGCCGCCCCCCGCCAGGCCGCCAGCACGCTGTCCGCGATCCAGTCGGCCTCGTCGGCGTACGTCTCCAGCAGCGCGCAGTGCACGGTGCCGCCGGCCTGCCCGCCGGGGGTGCGGTGCGGGATCGGATCGCGGACGCTGAGCGCGGCGTGCAGTTCCGGCACCCGCGCGCCGGCCGCCCGCAGCGGCACCGAGAGCGTGTTCGCCACGCCGAGGATCTCCGGCCGGTTGCGCCAGCTCGTGGTGAGGCTGAGCACGTCGGCGGGGCTGCCGTCGGTGCGGGCGAACTCGGCCGGGAACCGGTCGAGCGTGCCCGCGCTGGCACCGCGCCAGCCGTAGATGGACTGGCACGGGTCGCCTACGGCGGTGACCGGGTGGCCACCACCGAACAGCGCGTTGAGCAGCACCACCTGGGCGTGGCTGGTGTCCTGGTACTCGTCGAGCAGCACCACCCGGAACCGGTCCCGCTCGATCACACCGACGCCGGGATGGTCGCGGGCCACCCGGGCCGCGCGGGCGAGCTGATCGGCGAAGTCCATCGCCTCGAAGTCGTCCTTGCGCCGGGCGTAAGAGCGCACCAGCGGCAGCAGCTTCAGACGGGTCCGCTGGAGCTGGAGCGCCTTGCGCACGTCGGCGTAGACCCGGCCGGGCCGGGACTGCACGTCGGCGAAGAACCGGCCGGTCCAGGCGGCCAGCTCGTCCGGGTCGACCAGGTGCTCGTCCAGCTCACCGGCGAGCGCCAGCACGGCGTCGGTGATGGTCGACGGCATCCGGTCCACCTCGGACATGTCGCCGTCGTAGTTGCGCACCAGCAGGTCGACCAGCTGCCAGCGGGACGCCTCGGTGAGCAGCCGGGTGGTCGGCTCGTACCCGGCGCGCAGCCCGTGCTCGGTGACGATCCGCCCGGCGTACGAGTGGTACGTCGACACCGTCGGCTCGCCCGCCAGTGGGTCGTCGTGCGGGTCCCGCCCCTGCCGGCCGAGCCGCCGGATGAGCTGGTCGAGGCGGGTCCGGACCCGGTGCGCCAGCTCGCCCGCCGCCTTGCGGGTGAAGGTGAGGCCGAGGATGTGCTCGGGACGTACGTAGGAGTTGGCGACCAGCCACACCACCCGCGCGGCCATCGTCTCGGTCTTGCCCGAGCCGGCGCCCGCGACCACAAGCAGTGGCTCCACCGGCGCGGCGATGATCGCGGCCTGCTCCCGGGTGGGCGCGGGCAGCCGCAGCAGCCGGGCCAGCTCGACCGGCGTGTAGCGGGGCCCGGCGTCGGCGGTACGCGGCGCGGGCGTGGCGGAGGCGCCGAACAGCGCCGGCTGAACGCTCACGGTGCGGTCCCTGTTCGCGACTGCGGGGCTCGCAAGACCGGCTCACTCCTCGCGCTCACGAGCCCTCCGGTGGTGGCTCGACCACCTGGCGGCCCTGGCCGGAGACCGGGCAGCTGGTGCGGACCGGGCAGACCCGGCACTTGGAGTTGACCACGGCGGCGAACGTCGAGGCGGCCATCGTGTCCGCGGTACGGCGCACCAGCGCGGTGGCCCAACCGGCCTCCGGGCCCTCCCCGGCCGCCGCCTGGGTCTGCTCCTTGGCGTCCCGCGCGCCGGTGCCGAGCTGCACCAGCGCGGCCCCGCCCGGCTCCTCGCCGAACTCGGCGAACCCGCCCGCCTCCACCGCCGCCTGGTACGCACCGAGCTGCGGATGCTCGGCCACCTCCCGCTCGGTGACCGCCGTCGACTTGCCGGTCTTCAGGTCGATCACCACGAGCCGCCCCTCCGCGTCGACCTCCAGCCGGTCGACCCGGCCGGTCAGCTCGATCGGACGGGACGGGTCGTCGAGGCGGACCGCGAACTCGTGCTCGATCGCGAGCAGCCGTCGCGGGTTGCCGGCCAGCCAGCGCAGCAGCTTGTCCACCATCGCCTCGGCGCGCTGCCGCTCCGGCCCGGCCATCCACCGGGCGGCCAGCTCGATCGCGTCGAACCGCGCGGCCACGTACTCCAGCAACGCCTCCCGGTCGACGCTCGCGTCCTCCGCGAGCATGGCGGCGGCGTGCACCAGGTTGCCGACGCCCTGCGCGGCGCTCGCCGGCCCGCTGCCGCCGTGCCGTTCCAGCAGCCACCGCAGGCTGCACCGCAGCGCGCTCTCCATCGCCGACGGGGTGACCCGCACCGGCTCGCCCTCGTCGACGAGCGGCCGGTCGTCGGACAGGCCGCGCAACCCCCACCAGTCGTCCGGGTGCGCGCCGGGCACCCCGGCGGCGGCCAGCCGCGCCAGCTCACCCGCCGCCGCGTGCCGCCGGCTGATCGGCGTCGCCGGGTCGGTGACCGCGGTACGCAGCTCCGCCACCAGCGCGGACAGGGTGAGCCCGCGCGGCGGCAGGGTGACCGGGAGCGCGGCGGGCGGCCCGTCCTGCGGGTGCTCGTCCCCGTGCGGCACCGGCCCGTCGGCGGCTCGTCCGCGCGCGGCCTGGCCGGTCGGAGCTGGCCGGTTCCGGGCCGGACCATCCGGCGCGGCCTGCTGCGGACTCGGGCCGGTCGGGGCCGGGCCGTCCGGGTTCGGGCCGGTCGGGGCCGGGCCGGTCGGGGCCGGGCCGGTTCCGCCGGTGGCGGGCGGATCGGCGGCGGCCAGTTCGTACAGGAAACGGCTCGGCTGCTCCTCGTGGTCGTCGCCGCCGACCGCGGCGGACGCGACGGCGGTCACCACTAGCCGCCGCCGCGCCCGGCTGACAGCGACATGGAACAGCCGCCGCTCCTCGTCCAGCAGCGCTGAGGTCTGCCCGACCAGGCTGGCCCGCAGCCCGGCGCCGTCGGCACGGCCGGCGAGCACGTCGACGAGCCGCTCCGAGCCGAGCAGGCTGCCGCGCAGGCGCAGGTCCGGCCAGACGCCCTCCTGCACCCCGGCGACCGCGACCAAATCCCACTCCAGGCCCTTGGCGGCGTGCGCGGTCAGCAGGCGTACCGCGTCGCCCCGGTCGGCGGCGGCGGCGAGCGTGTCGGCGGGCAGCTCCTGCCCGAGGACGTGGTCGAGGAACACCTCGGTACGCGCCCCGGGCAACCGGTCGGTGAATCGGGCCGCCGCGTCGAAGAGCACGAGCACCGCGTCCAGGTCCCGGTCGGCGGCCTCGGCCCGCCAGCGTTGGGCGGTCTCCTGCTCGCCGGAGGCCGCCCGCCCCCTGGTGATGACCCCGGCCCAGCGTTCGGCCAGCCCGCTCTCCCGCCACACCGCCCAGAGCACGTCCTCGACAGTGGCGCCGGGCCTCCCGGCCGTCTCCCGGGCGGTCGCGAGCAGGTGCGCCACCGCCTGCGCGGGCGCGGCCCAGCGACGTTCGATGGCGGCCATCTCGGCCGGGTCCCGCAGCGCCTCCACCAGCAGCTCGCCGGAGGGGCGGCGGTCACCGCCGGCCAGCGCCAGCGCCCGCAACCCCTGGCGCAGCCGCCGCTCGGCCAGCGGGTCGGCCCCGCCCAGCGGCGAGTGCAGCAACGCGACAGCCGCCTCCTCGTCCAGCCGGTCGGGTTCGAGCGCGCAGCGCAGCAGGAGCAGCAGCGGAGCCACCGCCGGCTGGAGGTGCAGCGGCAGGTCCTCGCCGTGCACGACGGTCGGCACGCCGGCCGTGTGCAGGGCACGCCGCAACGAGGGCAGCTGCCGGCCGGTGGAGCGGACCAGCACCGCCATCCGGGACCAGGGCACGCCGTCGAGCAGGTGCGCCTCGCGCAACGCGTGGGCCAGCCACGCCGACTCGCTGGTGGCGGACCGGAACGTCCGCACCTCCACCGTCCCGGCCGGAGCGCCGGGCAGCGGACGCAGCCGCCGGTGCGCCGCCGGGCCGCGCAGCCGCCGGGCCAGCCGGGCGGTGGCGGCGAGCAGTTCCGGCCCGGCCCGGTACGAGGTGGTGAGCGTGACCTGGGCGGCCGGCGCGCCGGAGGCGGTGCGGAAGCGGTGCGGGAACGTGGTGACGCCCGCCGGGTCGGCGCCGCGGAACGCGTACGTGGACGAGTCCGGGTCGGCGAACGCGACCAGTGCCCGCCCGCCTCCGGCCACCACGGCGAGCAGGTCGAGCTGGGCCGGGTCGGTGTCGGCCAGCTCGTCGACGTACACGTGGGACAGGCGGCGGCGCTCGGCGGCGAGCAGCTCGGGATCGTCGAGCAGCATGCCGGTGGCGGCGCGCACCAGCTCCGCCGGGTCGTACGCCACCGAACCCCTGTTGCTCACGTCACGCAGGGCGAGCACGGCGACGTACTCCCGCAGGAAGCGCGCGGCGGCCGGCCAGTCGGCGCGGCCCAGCCTCTCGCCCAGCCGGGCCAGCTCGACCGGGCCGACGCCGCGCTCCGCGGCACGCATCAGCAGGTCGCGGAGCTGCTGGGCGAACGCCCGGGTACGCAGCGCGGGACGCATGTCCTCCGGCCAGCCGACCGGGTCGTCGCCGGGTTCCTCACCCACCACGTCGAGCAGTTCCCGGATGATCAGATCCTGCTCGGGGCCGGTGAGCAGCCGGGGCGAGGGCTCACCGCGTTCGGCCGCCGCCCGGCGCAGCAGCCCGAACGCGTACGCCGGGAACGTGCGCACCAGCGGCTCACGGATCACGCGGTGTCCGCCCCCGGCGATCCGCGCCTCGATCCGGCGGCGCAGCTCGGTGGCTCCGCGCCGGCCGAAGGTGAGCACGAGGATCCGCTCCGGGTCGACGCCCTCGGCCACCCGGGCGGCCACCGCCTCGACGAGCGTCGTCGTCTTGCCGGTGCCGGGACCGCCCACGACGAGCATCGGCCCGGCCGTGTGCGCGACCACCTCGGCCTGCACCGGGTCGGCCCGGCGCACACCGCTCAGGCCCTGCCCGGCTCCGGCCTCCTGGGTCTCCTCGTGTGTCGCGGGAGTCGTGGCGTCGGCGGCTGCGGGCGACGGGATGGTCTCCGGGTGCGCGGCATCGCCCGCCGACCCCCCGGATCGCGGCTCCGCATCGGCCGGCCCGCCGGGCCGACCCACCCCCTGCCCCGCCCCGGCGTCGTGGGTGACCCCCGCCTCCGCGCCGCCGGGCCGGCGCACCAACCGGTACGCCTGCATCACCGACATCCCACCACGCCGGTACGACACCCGGAAACCGACGCCCACCCCGCGCGCCGCAGCTCATCCGCGTGACGCGACTACGGCACCTGCTGGTTCCCGCTCGACGGGCACGGAGGCGTCGGATGCCGAGGCGGCGCCGCGCCTACGCGAGCCGGCCCCTCATCCAGAATCCGAGAAAAGCTGTCCGCTTCCCGAGATTGCCGTAGATCTTGGTAGGAAAGTGCCCCCATAGGGGCCATTTGCTGCTACCAAGATCTCCCGGCGGGGCCGCGCGCGGCGCGGGGCGGGGCGGCGAACGCGAGGGTTAAGTCAGGCGGGCGTCGACGAGGTCGAGGGCGGCGGGGACGCTGTCGGCGACCATCAGCAGGTCCAGCGCGGCCGGCTTGAGGAACTGCTGCTCGCCGAGCCCGCGGATCCAGTCGAGCAGCGGCCGGTAGAAGCCGTCCACGTCGACGATCACCATCGGCTTGGCGTGCAGGGCCAGGGTGGCGGTGGTCCAGACCTCGAACAGCTCGTCGAGCGTGCCGAGGCCGCCGGGCAGCGCGACGAACGCGTCGGACTTCTCGTCCATCAGCGTCTTGCGGCTGGCCAGGCTGTCGGTGACCAGCAGTTCGTCCGAGTCCAGGTCGGCGACCTCCAGGTCGACCAGGGACTGCGGGATGACGCCGACGGTGCGGCCGCCGGCCGCCCGGGCGCCCTGCACCACGGCACCCATCATGCCGACGCAGCCGCCGCCGCTGACCAGCGTGTGCCCGCGCCGGGCCAGTTCCGCGCCGGTCTCGGTGGCGAGTGCCAGCCAGCGGGCGTCGAGGGTACGGGAGGACGCGCAGAAGACACAGACGTTGGCCACGGGTCAGCTCCGTCCCGCCGGGCCCTCGGGGGCGGCCTCGGCGGCGGCGCGCTGGTCGGCGGCCGCCCGGGCGACCGCCTCCTCGCGGACGGCCTCCTGTTCGGCGGAGAGCACGGCCTCGGCCTCCACGATGTGCCGGACCGCCTCGTTGACGTCGTCGGTGAGCCGGATCAGGTCGAGGTCGGCCGGGCCGATCTTGCCCTCGGCGGCCATGGTTGCGCGCAGCCAGTCGAGCAGGCCCCGCCAGTAGTCGGTGCCCATCAGCACGACCGGGAAGCGGGTCACCTTGCCGGTCTGCACCAGGGTGAGCGCCTCGAACAGCTCGTCCAGCGTGCCGAAGCCGCCGGGCAGCACCACGAACGCCTGGGCGTACTTGACGAACATGGTCTTGCGGGCGAAGAAGTAGCGGAAGTCGATGGCCAGGTCGACCCAGTCGTTGAGGCCCTGTTCGAACGGCAGCTCGATGCCGAGCCCGACGGAGAGACCGCCGGCCTCACCGGCGCCCCGGTTGGCGGCCTCCATCACACCGGGACCACCGCCGGTGATCACCGCGTAGCCGGCCCGGGCCAGGGCGCCGCCCAGTTCCTCGGCCATCCGGCACTCCGGGCTGTCCGGCTTGCTGCGGGCGGAACCGAAGACGCTCACCGCCGGGGGCAGGTCGGCGAGGGTGTCGAAGCCCTCGACGAACTCGGAGAGGATCCGCAGCGCGCGCCAGGCGTCCTTGGTCTTCCAGTCGCTGCGGCCCCGGGAGTCGAGGAGCCGCTGGTCGGCCGTACTCGTCGGAATCGCCCGGTTGCGCAGCGTGACCGCGCCGCGGTGCCGTTCCGCCCGGTGCTGCTCCCCCCGCTGGCCGTGCTCGGCCGGCATTTCCCTGCTCTCGCCCATGGAGCCACCGTAGTAGAGCGGCACCGGCGCGGCGCGCAGGCCCGGTAGCCGGAGAAATCTTTGGGATCCGGGCAACTAATTCGGTCGCACGGACGTCTTACTATTCACATACCCGGTATACCCCGGGCGACGCGCCTTCGGGGGAGGAGCCAGCGTTGATCAGTAACAGCGAGATGATCCGGATCCGCCGTCAGATGCAGCGGCGGATCCGCGACGTGGTGGCCGAGCGCCGCCGCGCCCGGATGATGGAGACCCACCGGTCCGACCTGACCGGCGAGACAGGCGAGGCGGACGCACCCCTGACGACGACCGTCTGACGATCCCGGGGGCCCGCACGGTGGGAGCGGGCCCCGGGGTCGCAGCGCGTCAGGCCGGGGCCAGCCAGCGGTGCAGCGTCGCCGCGCCGTCCCGGATCTTGGTCAGTTCGACGTGCTCGTCCTTGTGGTGCGCGAGGTTCGGGTCGCCGGGGCCGAAGTTCAGCGCCGGGATGCCCATGGCCGCGAAGCGCGCCACGTCCGTCCAGCCCAGCTTGCCGATCGGCGCGGCGCCGACCGCCGCCAGGAACTCCTGCGCCGCAGCGCTGTCCAGCCCGGGCGGCGCGCCGGCCGCCGCGTCGGTGACCGTCAGCTCGAAGCCGGCGAAGACCTCGCGCAGGTGCGCCTCGGCGCCGGCCGGGTCGCGGTCCGGGGCGTACCGGTAGTTGATCTCGATGTCGCAGCGGTCGGGGATGACGTTGCCGGCCACCCCGCCGGTGATCCGTACCGCGTTGAGGCCCTCGCGGTAGTCGCAGCCCTCGATGGTCACCCGGCGGGCCTCGTACGTGGTCAGCCGCCGCAGCACCTCGCTCGCGCCGTGGATGGCGTTCACCCCGTGCCAGGAGCGCGCCGCGTGGGCCCGCTCGCCGTGCGTGGTGACCACCGCCCGCATGGTGCCCTGGCAGCCCGCCTCGACGATCCCGTACGTCGGCTCCAGCAGCACCGCGAAGTCGGCCTCCAGCCACTCGGGGTGGCTCTGCGCGACCAGGGTGAGGCCGTTGTACTTCGACTCGATCTCCTCGGCCTCGTAGAAGAAGTACGTGACGTCGTAGCGCGGGTCGGGCAGCGTGACCGCCAGGTGCAGGGCGAAGGCCACCCCGGACTTCATGTCGGACGTGCCGCAGCCGTACATCAGGTCGCCGCGCATGGTGGAGGGGAAGTTGCCGTTGAGCGGGACGGTGTCCAGGTGGCCCGCGAGCACCACGCGCTGCGCCCGCCCGAGGTCGGTACGGGCCATGACGGTGTTCGAGTGCCGGTAGGTGGTCAGGTGCGGCACACCGCGCAGCACCTCCTCGACGCAGTCGGCGATCGCCTTCTCGTTGAGGGATACCGACTCGATGTCGACCAGGGCGCGGGTCAGCGCCACCGGATCGGCCAGGACCTCGGGGGTCAACGGGTTCTGCATGTCTCGCACGGTACCGTCATCCTCGGTGGGCGCGAGGGACACGTGCCGCGCCCCCGGCCGCGAGCAGCGGCGGACGCCGCCGCCGGAGCAGAGAGGTGACACAGTGACGTCCGCACCATCCGCCTGGGGCATCGGCCTGGCCACCGTCACCGCACAGGACCAGGTGCTCGACACCTGGTACCCGACCGGCAAGCTGGGTCTGGGCGAGCTGCCGCTGGTGCCCGGCGAGGACCGGGCCGACGTGCTCGACCTGCCCCCGGGCGCGGTCGGCGAGCGGGCGCTGCCCGGCCTGCGCACCGTCGAGGTGACCACGCTGATCGGCTCGCTGGACGACCCGATCAAGGACGCCGCCGACGCGTACCTGCGGTTGCACCTGCTCTCCCACCGCCTGGTGCGACCAAACGAGCTGAACCTCGACGGCATCTTCGGCAAGCTGGCGAACGTGGCCTGGACGTCGGCCGGGCCGTGCCCGCCGGAGCGGGTGGACGAGCTGCGCGTCATCGAGCGCGCCGCCGGCCGCCACCTGTCCGTGTACGGGGTGGACAAGTTCCCCCGGATGACCGACTACGTGGTGCCGTCGGGAGTGCGGATCGCCGACGCGGACCGGGTGCGGCTGGGCGCGTACCTGTCCTCCGGCACGACAGTGATGCACGAGGGCTTCGTCAACTACAACGCCGGCACGCTCGGCACCTCGATGGTCGAGGGCCGCATCGTGCAGGGCGTGGTGGTCGGCGACGGCTCCGACATCGGCGGTGGCGCCTCGATCATGGGCACGCTCTCCGGCGGCGGCACGGAGCGGGTGCGCATCGGTGAGCGCAGCCTGGTCGGCGCGAACGCCGGTGTCGGCATCACGCTCGGCGACGACTGCGTGGTGGAGGCCGGCTGCTACATCACCGCCGCCTCGAAGATCACCCTGCCGGACGGCCGGGTGGTGAAGGCCCGCGAGCTGTCCGGTGTCGACGGGCTGCTGTTCTGGCGCAACTCGGTGACCGGCGCGCTGGAGGCGAAGCCCCGCACCGGCCAGGGCATCACGCTCAACGCCGCGCTGCACGCCAACGACTGAGCCGTACCCCCGTCCGGGTCCGCGCGCACCGCGCGGACCCGGACGGCCGGCTCACCGCAGGCGGTACGCCTGGATGATCCGCTGGGTCACGGTGTTGCCGGCGTCGTCCCGGGCGGTGGCCCGCAGCGACGCGTACCCCGGGCCGGCCGGGTGCCGGACGGTGGCCGTCCACGCCCCGCCCTGCTTCTTCAGCGCCGCCTTGCGCCAGGTCTTCCCGCCGTCGTACGAGACGTCGACGGTGAGCGCGACGACCCGGCCGGACGGCGCGCCGGGCTGGCGCCGCACCGTCACCGGCACGGTGAACGTCCGGCCCGCCGGTGCGGAGCTGTCCACCGCCAGCGGTGGGGTGAACCGGACCGCCATGGCCGGCAGCCGGGCCGGCACGTCACCCGGAACCCGCTTGGAGCGGAACGTCCAGCTCGCCGAGACCTCGGTGCTCAGGTCGGTGAAGCCCCGCTTCGCGACGGCCTCCAGCCGGTAGTTCGCCGCGCCCGGCGGCACTGTGAACTCGCCGTACCCCGGGTAGGGCGACTCGGCGAACAGCTTGCCGTTGCGGTAGAGCCGGGTCTGCTCGGTGTCGTTGAGCGAAACGCCCGGGTGCCCGGCCGCGTCGCTGTACACCGGCAGCGAGACCACCATCAGATCGCCGGTACGGGTGATGCCCTCCTCCGGCCAGCGCGGCTGCGGGAACGACGGGCCGAACGGTGCCTTGTTCCACTCGTCGCGGTAGGTGTGCCCGGCCCGGTAGCGGGTCGGCACTCGTTCCAGCACCGCCCTCGGCTCCAGCCAGCCCTCCTCGTCCCGCTCCCCGAAGGCCAGCTCGGCGCTCCAGCGGGTCCGGACGGTGCTGAGGTGGTCGATCCGCTTGCCCGGCACCTGGACCGGCAGCACGATCGCCGAGCCGCCCATGTTGTAGTCGGGCTCCGGGTACACGACCAGTTCGTTCTCCATCCCGGTGTAGCCGGCGGCGAACCGGTTGGTGACAACAGCCAGTTCGGCCGGCCGGTAGTGCCGGACGAAGCCGGTCGGGAAGCGGCCCGGGAACAGGTCGTTCAGGCCGTAGAAGTACGGGCTGCGCTCGGGCGCTGTCGGCTCGACCCACTGACTGGCGAGCGAGCCGACGAAGACCTTGTCGGAGACGGTGCGGCCGAGCTGGGCCGAGTAGAGCCCTTCGAACCTGTCGGCCCAGAGCCCGAAGGTGGCGTAGTAGTCGCCGAAGTTCCACGCCGCCGTAAGGTCGATCAGCAGTGGCGCCGCGCCGCGCTGCGGCACCGTGGTGCGGATCGGCTTCGCCCGCCGGGCGTCCAGCGTGAGCCGCTGGTTGCCCGCCACCACCAGTTCCGGCTGGGCGAGGAAGGTGGCCTCCGAGCCCTGGTCACCGTCGCCGAAGATCAGGCTCTGCACGCCGTACCGGCCCTTCGGCACCCGGATCCGAGGCTCGCCGTCGACGTCGTACACGTCGCGGTAGCTGCCGTCGTCGAGCCCGAGCAGGCTGGTGTAGTAGCCGCCGGACAGAGCGCCGGAGCGGTCGCGGTGTGTCACGGTCAGGTCGTAGCTCTCCACCTCGCGGTCCACCGCGAGCGGGGTCACCGCCACCGCGTCGCCCGCGCGGGCGACCAGGCCGCCGGTCCAGTAGCCGTCGGCGCCGCCGAGCCGGGTGTCCACCACCACCGTCACCTGGGCGCTGCCGCCCGCCGGGACGGTGAGCCGGGAGGCGCTGAGGGTGAGCATGCCGGCCGGCGCGGACCGCCCGCCCGGACCGGTGAAATCGGTGCTCAGGTCCAGCGTGATCGGGGCGTCTCCGCCGTTGCGGTAGGTGACCGTCCGGCTGATCGGCTGGTCGTCGGCGTGCGGCCAGGCCGCCACGCCGAACGAGACGGACGCCGGTTCGCTCGTCACCTGCTGGGTGATCGCGCGGGCGAGGTCGACCCGGCCCGCGCCCTGCTGGAACGCGGTCTGTTCCGGGTGCGGCTTCGCCGAGGCCATCAGCGTCGCCTTGTAGCGGGCCGGCGTCCAGCCGGGGTGCTGCTGGGCGAGCAACGCGACCGCGCCGGCCACGTGCGGTGCGGCCATCGACGTGCCGGACAGCGAGGCGTACCGGTCCCCCACCGGGTCACCGATCTGCCCGTTCGCGGCCCGCGCGGCCACGATCTCCACGCCCGGCGCGGTGATGTCCGGCTTGATCGCCCCGTCGCCGACCCGGGGGCCGCGGCTGGAGAAGTCGGCGAGCGCGTCGTCCCGGTCCACCGCGCCGACCGCGAGCGCGGCGTCGGCGGTGGCCGGCGAGCCGACCGAACCGTCGGCGCCGTCGTTGCCGGCGGAGATCACGAAGAGCGTCCCGTGCTGCTCGGTGAGCGTCCCGACCGCCTGCTCCAGCGGGTCCACCTCGGGGGTGTCGCCGCCGGTGAGGCTCATGTTGACCACTGTGGCGTGCTGCTCGGCCGCGGCCCACTGCATGCCGGCCAGGATGGCCGACTCGGTGCAGCCGTAGACCTCGCAGACCTTTCCGGACAGCAGCGTGGCGTCCGGCGCGACGCCCCGGTACTTCCCGCCGGAGGCGGCGCCGCTGCCGGCGATGGTCGAGGCGACGTGCGTGCCGTGACCGACGATGTCGTCCGGGTCCGCCTCCTCGGTGAAGTTGCGTGACTCGGCGACCTTGCCGGCCAGGTCGGGATGGGTCAGGTCGACGCCGGTGTCGAGCACCGCGACCCGCACGCCCTTGCCGGTCCAGCCGGCCGCCCAGGCGGCCGGTGCGCCGATCTGCGGCACGCTGCGGTCGAGCGCCACCCGCCGCCGGCCGTCGAGCCAGATCCGGTCGACACCCCCCGCCGCGTCGAGCCGGGCACCGGAGCCGTCCGCGCTCACCGCCTTCCAGAGCGCGCCGGTGTCGTGCTTGTCGGCGGTGACCGCCGCGCCGCCGATCACCGGCAGGTCGCGGGTCACCCGGGCGCCGGCGAGCGGAGCCGCCGTCCGCCGGGCCACCCCCGGCCGGTACGACACGAGCAGCGGTACGGTGTCGCGGCGCGCGTCGTCGTAGCCGGCCTCGATCAGCCCGGTGACGTCGAACAGCCGCCCGTCCAGCCGGCCGGAGCGGACCAGCCCGAGCGCGTCCTGCGGCAGCACGGTCAGGTGGTCGCGGTCGCGGCGGAACAGGAACTCGACGCCGGTACGGCCGGGGCCGGGGCGTACCGCGGCACGGCCACCGGCGGCGACAGTCACCTTGTCTCCGGTGATCAGGGTGACGGTGACCGGTCGGGCACCGGCCGGCGCGGACGGGCCGGTACGGGCGGCCGGGCTGGTCGGCGCGGCGGCCAGCGCGGGCACCGGCAGGCCGAGCGCCAGCGTCAGGCCGAGGCCGAACGCCGTCAGCTTTCTGCGGTTTCGGGGCAACCTTCCTCCTTCGTCAGGGCGTTTCATCGATAAGAGGCACATCGACACGGGCATCAGGATTGCATACCGCGTATGCATCAGGAAGTAACTGATCCGCCCGAACCGCTACCGCGCCGCCGGGCGGGCCGGGACGATCAGGCGATGACCTCCATGAAGGACCGGATGCTGGCCGGCGAGCGGTACATCGCCGACGATCCCGCGATCATCGCCGACCTGGAGCGCGCGGCACAGCTCAGCGAGCGTTTCAACAGCAGTTCCGCCGACGACCCGGCGGGCCGCCTCGCCGCCCTGCGCGAGCTGCTCGGCTCACTCGGCGACGACGCGTGGATCCGGCCGCCGCTGTACTGCGACTACGGCTACCAGACCCACATCGGCCCGCGTACCTTCGTGAACTTCAACGCGGTCTTCCTCGACGTCGCCCGGATCAGCATCGGCGCGGACGTCCAGATCGGACCGAACGTGCAACTGCTCACCGCCACCCACCCGGTGGAACCGGAGGCGCGCCGGGCCAAATGGGAGTCGGCCCTGCCGATCACCATCGGCGACAACGTCTGGCTCGGCGGCGGGGTGATCGTGCTGGCCGGGGTGGCGATCGGCGAGAACACGGTGGTCGGCGCCGGCGCGGTGGTGACGCGCGACCTGCCGCCCGGCGTCGTGGCGGTTGGCAACCCGGCCCGCCCGGTGCGGAGCGTTCACGAATCCTCGTGAGCCGGCCGCGCCCCGCGTCACCGCGGCGGGTCGGCCAGGCGTACCACCAGGTCGGCGTGCCCGGCCGTGCCGGCGACCAGCCGGGCGTTCTCCTCGTCGCTGCCCAGCGCCCAGGCGCGCGCCTGCTCCGGCGACTTCCCGTACGCCTCGTGGCGCGCGGTGAGCCGGCGCAGCCGCTCCCGCGCGTCCAGGTCGAGGAACCAGATCTGATGCAGGAGGGTGCGCACCTCCTCCCACGGGTCGTCCCGCAGCAGCAGGTAGTTGCCCTCGGTCACCACCAGGCGCACCTCGGGCGGCACCTCGATCGCCCCGGCGACCGGCTCCTCCAGGTCGCGGCGGAACTCCGGCGCCCACACCGACGTCGGTTCCAGCCGGCGCAACCGGCGCAGCACGGAGACGAAGCCGTTGACGTCGAACGTGTCCGGCGCGCCCTTGCGCCCCGCCCGGCCCAGCCGTGCCAGCGCGGGCCCGGCCAGGTGGAACCCGTCCATCGGGACCAGCCGGGCGACCGGGCCGAGCGCGGCCACGATCCCTTCCGCCAGGGTGGACTTGCCCGCCCCGGGTGCCCCGGCGATGCCGAGCAGCTGACGCGGGCCGTCCTCGGCCAGGGCCCGCGCCCGGACGACCAGCTCGTCGAGCCCGAGCACCTCCGCCGCCGGCATCAGCCCAGCACCGGCTCGCTGATGGTGAACCGCGCCTCGACCGCCGCCTGCACCGGCTGCGGCGCCGGGTCCAGCTCCAGTTCGCGCTCCGGCTCGCCGGAGCGCGAGTATGCCGCCCCGACCATCATCATCGGCGACCCGGCGCTCATCCCGGTGTCGGACAGCTCGCGCAACGCGATCACCTGGGCGCCGAGCGCCTCGGCGTACTCCCGGGCCCGGACCAGCGCGTCGGCGATGGCGGCCCGCCGCGCCTCCCGGTAGGCAGGGCTGTCCGGACGCAGCGACCACACCGGCCCGGCCACCTCGACCTGCTCCTGGTCGGCCAGGCGGAGCATCAGGTCACCGAGCGCGGTGAAGTCGGTGGTCGTCACGGTGGTGCTCACGCTGCCCTGGTAGGCCACCACCCGCTCGCCGGCGCGCTTCGTCACCGGCCAGACGTGGACCTGGCCGGTCTCCCGGCGCCCCACCACGGGCCCGGCCGCGTCGAGCAACGCGCGCACCGCGGCGGCCCGTTCGGCCAGCCGGGTCAGCGTGGTCTCCCGGTCCCGGTCCCGCACCACCGCCGTCACAGTGAACCGGGCCAGCTCGGGAGCCACCTCCCGGTACGCCTCACCGCGTACCGCCACGACCGGTGCGTCCGCCATGCCGCTCAGCCTAACGGCGGGGCGGCCGGCAGGTGCGCCGTGTAGGTGACCGCGCCGGCCGTCTCCCGCACCTCGCTCAGGTGGCCGCCCGCCGCGCCCAGCTCCCGCAGGTACGCCAGCTCGCCCGCGTGGTCGGCGGTGGCCGGGAACTCCCGCCGGTGCGGGGTGAACGAGCGTGCCCGCAGCGTGGCGCGGACGTCGCGCCCCTCGGCGAACCGGTCGGCCAGCGCACCGGCGTCGCCGCCGCGCAGCGCCTCGGTCAGCTCGTTCAGGAACGCGCCGAGCGCGTCCAGTTCGGCGAGCACGCGGTCGCGGTTGCCGAGCAGCATGTTCGCGGTCCGCTCCGGTGGTCCACCGGCGACCCGGGTGCCGTCGGAGAAGCTGCCGGCGGCCAGCGTCAGCACCGCGTCCCGCAGCGCCGACCGGTGCACGGTGCCGGCCAGCGCACCGGCCAGCACGTGCGGTACGTGCGAGGCGAGCGCGGCGGCCCCGTCGTGCTCCGGGGCGGACATCGGCACCACCCGGGCGTGGAAGACGTCCACCAGCAGCGTCGCCAGCCGCCGGAACGCGGCCAGGCCGGTCGGCCCCGGGCAGAGCACCCAGGCGGCGCCGTCGAGCAGGTCCGCGCTGGCCGCGCCCGCTCCGGCCCGGTCCGCGCCGGCCATCGGATGACCCGGCACGCACCGGTGCCCGAGCCCTTGCACTGTGGCGGCGGTGCTGACCTCGGCCTTGACGCTGCCCACGTCGGTGAGCACGCACCCGTCGTCGGTCACGGCGGCGACCCGGGCCAGCATCGTCGGCAGCGTGGGCAGCGGGCCGCAGAGGAACACCACGTCTCGTCCGGTGACCGTCTCCTCGACCGTGTCGGGTGCCGCCACGCCCCGGTCGCGTACCTGCCGGCGGGCGGCCGGATCCGGATCCCATCCGGTGACGTCGAGCCCGGCCGCGCGCAGCCGCAGCAGCACCGAACCGCCGATCAGCCCGGTGCCGACCACCGCCGCCCGTGCCAGCCCGCCCGCCACGTCACGACCCGGCGAGCCGTCCGGCCACCGCGTCGACGTGCTCGTCGGACTCGGTGAGCGCCACCCGGACGTGCCGGGCGCCGGCCGGGCCGTAGAAGACGCCCGCGGCCACCAGGATGCCCCGGCGGGCCAGCCAGTCCACGGTCTCCCAGCAGTCCTCGTCGCGGGTCAGCCAGAGGTAGAGCCCGGCCTCGGAGTGCTCGACGGTGAAGCCGGCGGCCGTGAAGGCCTCGCGCAGCTTCTCCCGCCGGACGCGGTAGCGCTCCCGCTGGGCGTCGGCGTGCTCCTGGTCGCCGAGCGCGGCCACCATGGCCGCCTGCACCGGGGCCGGAACGATCAGGCCCGCGTGCTTGCGGATCTTGAGCAGCTCGGCCACCAGCGCCGGGTCACCGGCGACGAACCCGGCCCGGTAGCCGGCCAGGTTCGAGCGCTTGGACAGCGAGTGCACCGCCAGCACGCCGTCGTACGAGCCGCCGCACACCTCGGGTGAGAGCACCGAGACGGGCTCGGCGTCCCAGCCCAGCGGCAGGTAGCACTCGTCGCTGGCGACCACCGCCCCGCGCTCGCGCGCCCACTCGACCACCTTGCGCAGGTGGGCGGCGGGCAGCACCCGGCCGGTCGGGTTGCCGGGCGAGTTGACCCAGACCAGGCGGACCCGGGGATCCGGGCCCAGCGCCGTCAGCGAGTCGGTGCGGACCGTCGTCGCGCCGGCCAGCCGAGCCCCGTCCTCGTAGGTCGGGTAGGCCACCGACGGCACCACCACCACGTCACCGGGGCCGAGCCCGAGCAGCGTGGGCAGCCAGGCCACCAGCTCCTTGGAGCCGATCGTGGGCAGCACGCCCAGGCCGTCCACGCCCGCGCCGCAGGCCCGCGCGACCCAGGCCGCGATCGCGTTGCGCAGTGCGGGCGTACCGGCGGTCAGCGGGTAGCCCGGCGCGTTCGACGCGTCGGCCAGGGCCCGGCGGATCAGCTCCGGCACCGGGTCGACCGGCGTGCCCATCGACAGGTTGATGAGACCGTCCGGATGCGCCGCGGCCGTGGCGGCCGCGGCGTCCAGCGTGTCCCAGGTGAAGTCGGGCAGCCGAGCCGAGACCGGCGTACGCCGGTTCAGTGGCCCTCGCCGCGCGGCGGCTGCGCGGCGACGAAGGTGGCGTCCTTCTCCACCTTGCCGATCTTCGAGGCGCCACCGGGCGAGCCCAGCTCCTCGAAGAACTCGTAGTTCGCCCCGGTGTAGTCCTTCCACTGCTCCGGGACGTCGTCCTCGTAGAAGATCGCTTCCACCGGGCAGACCGGCTCGCAGGCACCACAGTCGACGCACTCGTCGGGGTGGATGTAGAGCATCCGGTTGCCCTCGTAGATGCAGTCGACCGGGCACTCCTCGATGCATGCCTTGTCGAGCACATCCACGCACGGCTCGGCGATGATGTAGGTCACCGGTCTTCTCCTCCGCAAGACTCGTCGCGATCAACCGCAACGATAAGAGCCTAGTATCTCGCCGGGGAGGGGGTCGATCGTGCTCCGACAGCAGGATGTGGGACACCGGATCGTGGTCCGCCGGATTGTGGGGATTCGCGAGGGCCGCACGCTGTTCTCCGACGCCCTCGGCGAGCTCGTCGAGCTGAGCGAGACCCACATCACGCTGTCCACCGACGCCGGGCCGCTGCGCGTGCCGGTGGCCGAGGTGCACCGGGCCAAGCGGGTGCCGCCGGCCCGCCGGCCCACCGCCGCCGCGGTGGTCGCGCTGGAGCTGGCCGCCGACGAGGCGTGGCCCGCCCCGGTACGCGGACGGCTCGGCGACTGGCGGCTGCGCTGGGCCGACGGCTGGACCGGCCGGGCGAACAGCGCGCTGCCGGTGGGCGACCCGGACCGCCCGCTGCCCGACGCGCTGGACGCGGTGCAGCGCTGGTACGCCGAACGCGGCGGATCCGCCCTGGTGAACACCCCGCTGCCGCTGGCCGCCCCGGTCGGCGCGGAGCTGGACGCGCGGGGCTGGACGTCCCGCCCCCCGGTGCTGGTGCAGACCGTCCCGCTGCGCACCCTGATCGCGCCGCCGGAGGCCCCCGCCGACGTACCGCCGGACCCCGGGAGCACCGTGCCGGCGGGTGCGGACGCCCCGCCCCCCGGAACGCCGCCGGTGACCCTGGCCGACGCGCCCGGCGACGACTGGCTGGCCATCTCCGCCAGCCGCAAGGGCGGCCTGCCGGACGCCGCGCGGCACGTGCTCACCGCCGTCGACCGGGTCCGCTTCGCGGAGCTGCGCGTCGACGGGCGGGTGCTCGCCATCGCCCGGGGGACGGTGACCGGCGACGGCCGCTGGCTCGGCGTCAGCCTGCTCGAAGTGCTGCCCGAGGCGCGTCGGCGGGGATTCGCCGCGGCCGTCGTCCGCGCCCTGGCCGGCTGGGGCGCGGACGAGGGGGCCACCCGTGCGTTCCTCCAGGTGGAGCAGAGCAACATCGGGGCGGTCGCGCTCTACCGCCGGCTCGGCTTCACCACCCACCACACCTACCTGACCCGGGTCGCCCCGGCGGGCTGAGCGGCGGGCCGGTCAGCGCCGGACGATCCTGCGGGGCCGGGTGCGCTTCATCTCGGCGTACCGCTTGAGCTGGCGGGACCGGTAGTCCCGGCCCAGCGCGGTGAGGATCAGGTAACCGACGAGCACGCCCGCGGCGGTGGCCGCGAGATAGAGCCAGATCTGGGCGAAGAAGAGGCCCGCGCCGCCGCCGAACGGATTCTCCCCGACCACCAGCGGACCGACGAAGACGGTGAGCGCCAGCGCGACCGCCACCGCGCCGACCAGGTCACCGGCCCACCGGCTGACCGGCTGCTCGGCGCCCCACCGGAACGCGGCACCGGCCAGGATCAGCCCGATGACCAGGAACATCGCCAGCGAGACCCGGCCGGCGGCGGTGTCGTCGTCCGGGAACGCCAATCTGGTGACCAGCCGGGCCACCACGTTTACCGCGAACAACGCGGCCGCCAGCACACCGACCGCACGCCACCGCTGAGCCATCGCACGCCTCCCGCCGTACCGCCCGCTCCCTCGGCGGGCCTATGGCAGGAATGTCTACCACCGCCGCCTGTGCGGCGTCAGCACCTCAGCGGGGAGGGGGCGGCGTCACGAGGTGCCGGAAGCCCACCACCGCGAACGTGACCGCGCCGGTCACGATCAGCGCCAGGCCGAGCACGTTGTCGCCGACCAGCCCGAGATCACCCTCGACGGTACGGACACCACCCGCCACGATCACCACGAACCACGGCAGCGCGGCCAGCACGATCGCCCACCGGCCGCCGGTCGACCGGTGCGCGAACGAGCCCAGCAGCACCGTCGACGCCACCACGGCGACGGCGCCGACAGCTACCGCGCCGACCCCGACCAGCGCCTGCGCGGCGCCGGAGAGCCCCTGCACGACATTCCAGGCCCAGGTCGCGACGATCAGTTCGAGCAGCGCCAGCAGGACGCCGGCCCAGACCGTCACGACGCCGCCGGCCACGCGCAGCGCGCGGTCGAGCACCCGCTCCGCCGGGCTCGGCGTCGCGTCCGTGGGCGGCTGCTCGGGAACTGTCGACACGGGTACGGCCGGCAGCGTCACCGGAGACCGGCCGCCGCGACCGGGGACCGCCGCGAGTCGTCCAGGGCGATCCCGGCGAAGAGGTCGTCCTCCCAGCCGTACGGGCCGGTGCCCGGCCCCTTCTCACCGACCGCGAGCGTGAAGTACTCCACACCCATGAACTCGCCCCCGAAGTTGCCCGCGATCGAGTAGAGCCAGGAGTTCGCCGGGATCTGGGTGGCGTGGGCCCGCATCGCCGCCTCCTTGGCGGCGTGCTGGTCGGTGCCGTCGATCCGGGCGGCGATCTCCGCGTCCGGCGTGCCGAACGGCAGCTCGTCGGCGCTCTCGATGCCGGCGAACGGGTTGTCCGACGACTCGGTGAACGTCTCCAGGCCGGCGTCGAGCACGCTGCGCGGCATGGCCGTCCAGTAGACCTTCGCCGGGGCGATCCCCTCGGCCGCGGCCAGCTCCACCGCGCGCATCGCCACCCGGTGCGCCTGGATGTGGTCGGGATGCCCGTAGAAGCCGTCCGGGTCGTACGTGACGAGCACCTGGGGACGGACCTCGCGGATGACCTCCACGAGGTATCCGGCGGCGGTGTCCAGGTCGGCCTGCCAGAACGCGCGCGGGTGCTCGTTGGTGGCCAGGCCCATCATGCCCGAGTCGCGGTAGCGGCCCGCGCCGCCGAGGAACCGGTGGTCGGTGACGCCGAGCGCGGCGCAGGCGGCGGCCAGCTCGCCGATCCGGTAGCCGCCGAGCTGGTCCGCCTCGGCCGCGCAGAGCCGGGCCAGGGCCGGGACGTGGATCTCGCCCTCCTCACCCAGCGTGCAGGTGACGAGCGTGACGTGGGCGCCGGCGGCGGCGTAGTGCGCCATCGTCGCGCCGGTGCCGATCGACTCGTCGTCGGGATGCGCGTGGACCAGCAGAAGGCGTCGGTCGGGCAGCGTCGTCACGCCCGTCACTCTAACCGGCGGTCCTGCTCCCCCGACGGTGATGCGTCCGCCCAGGTCGGCCACATCACCCCCCGGTACCCGCCTACGCTTCAGGCGTGGACTTTCCCGAGCTGGCCGCCCGTACCCGTCGGTTCAGCCACGGGGCGCCGCGTGCCGTCGCCGTCACGGGCGACGGCGCCCGGGTGGTCTTCCTGCGTTCCGCGGGACCCGAGGACCCGGCCGACGCGCTCTGGCTGCTCGACGTCGACAGCGGCGAGGAACGACTGGTCGCGGACCCGGCGGTGCTGCTCGGCGCCGACGCCGAACCGGCCCGCCTCGCCCCCGGCGAGCGGGCGCTGCGCGAGCGGCTGCGGCTCAGCTCCGGCGGCATCGGCTCGTACGCGCTGGACTCGGCCGGCCGGGTCGCCGCGTTCACGCTGGCCGGCCGGCTGTTCCGGGCCGACCTGGTGCACGGCGACGTGGTCGAGGTGGCAGCGGTCGGGCCGGTGATCGACCCGCGACCCGACCCGGCCGGCGAGCGGCTCGCGTACGTCACCGACGCCGCCGAGGGGGTGCGCCGGGGCCAGTTGCGGGTGGTGGAGCCGGACGGCACCGACAACCTGCTCGCCGGTGAGGACAGCGGCGTCACCTGGGGACTGGCCGAGCACATCGCCGCCGAGGAGTTCCACCGCTACCGGGGCTACTGGTGGGCGCCGGACGGGCGCAGCGTGCTCGCCGCCCGGGTCGACGAGTCCCGCCTGGAACGCTGGTACCTGCACGACCCGGCCGACCCGGCGAGCCCGCCCACGTCGCTCGCGTACCCGGTGGCGGGTGGGCCGAACGCGGAGGTCAGCCTGCACCTGCTCGACCTCGACGGCGGCTGGGTCGACGTGCACTGGGACCGGGAGACCTATCCGTACCTGAGCTCGGTGGACTGGACCGAGGGCGGGCCACTGATCACCGTGCTGCGCCGCTCGCAGCAGCACGGCCTGGTGCTCGCGGTGGATCCGCGCACCGGCGAGACGCAGGTGCACGCCGAGCTGGCCGACCCGCGCTGGGTGGAGCCGATCCCCGGCACCCCCGCGCACCTGCCCGACGGCCGGGTGCTGGTCGGCGGCGAGCTGGCCCACGACGGGTACGACGCCCGCTGCCTGTTCGCCGACGGCACGCTGCTCACCCCGCCGTCGCTGTACGTGCGCCGGGTGGTCGGGCGGCTGCCGAACGGTCCGAACACGGCGGCGGACCTGCTCGTGGAGGCGAGCGAGGGCGAACCGAGCCAGCGCCACCTCTACCGGGTGCGAACCACCATCGGCGGTGGCATGGACGCCCGCCGGATGGGCAGCGACCCCGGGTGGCACACGGCCTCGATCGGCGGGGCCACGCTCGCCGTGGGCATCGCGTCGCTGGAGCACCCCGGGGTCCGCTGGCGGGTGTGGCACGGCGACCGCGAGGTGGGCGAGCTGCGCTCGTTCGCCGCCACCTGCTCGTACGCGCCACGCCCGACGCTGGTCCGGGTGACCGACAGGCGGCTGCCCAGCGCGGTGCTCTACCCGGCCGAACACGTCAAGGGCACGCGGTTGCCGGTACTGCTGGACGTCTACGGCGGCCCCGGCCACCAGGAGGTGGTGGCGGCCCGCAGCGTCTGGCTGGAACGGCAGTGGTGGGCCGAGCAGGGCTTCGCGGTGGTCACCATCGACAACCGGGGCACCCCGGGCATCGCGCCGTCGTTCGAGAAGGCGATCCACCGCCGGGTCGCCGACGTGATCCTCACCGACCAGGTGGACGCGCTCACCGCGCTCGCCGACAAGCACCCGGACCTGGATCTGGATCGGGTGGCGGTACGCGGCTGGTCGTTCGGCGGCTGGCTGGCCGGTCTGGCGGTGCTGCGGCACCCGGAGCTGTTCAAGTGCGCGATCGTCGGCGCGCCGGTCACCGACTGGGCGTTGTACGACACCGCGTACAGCGAGCGCTACCTGGGGATGCCGGACGACGGGATGGACGTCTACGCCCACCACTCGCTCGTCGAGCTGGCCGCCGAGCCGCTCGGCGACCCGCGGCAGGCCCGGCCGATGCTGCTGGTGCACGGCCTGGCCGACGACAACGTGCTGGCCGCGCACACGCTGCGGCTGTCGGCCGCGCTGCTGGCGACGGGCCGCCCGCACGCGGTGCTGCCGCTGACCGGCGCGAGCCACCTGGCCGCGGGTGGCGTGTCCGAGCGGCTGCTCCGGCTGGAGCTGGACTTCCTCCGCCGCTACTTGTAAGGAAGGGCCCCTTCTTAACGCCTGCGGTAGAGGAAGGGCCCCTTGTTAACGCCGCGCGTTAACAAGGGGCCCTTCCTTCACCTACGGCTACTGCTTGACGTACGCGTTGACGAAGTTCGGGTAGCCGAACACGGAGGAGATGAACACCCCGCCCGCCTTGGACCCGTGCACGTTGTACGCCACGTCCACGTAGAGCGGCACCACCGGCGCGTGCTCCTTCATGATCCGCTCGTCGAGCTTGCCCCACTCCGGGCCCTGCTCGGACGGCGGCAGCGCCTGGATGCGGTCCATCTCGGCGTTGATCGCCTCGTCGTTGAAGTAGGACGAGTTGCTGTTGCCCTCGGCCTTGATGGTGCGACCGTCGTAGAGCACCGGCAGGATCGACGCGCCGCTGGGCCAGTCCGCCGCCCAGTTACCGATGTAGAGGTCCCAGGGGTTGTTCTTCTTCTTCACCTCGTCCAGCTTCGCGTCGTCCGGGATGTTCCGGACGGTGATCTTGAAGCCGGCGCGCTCCAGGTTGCCCTTGAGCTGGACCGCCTGCTGCTGCTCGGTGGTGTTGTCCGCCACGCCGAGAACCAGCGCGGGCGTCTGGCCGCCGAGCAGTTCCTTGGCCTTCTCCACGTTGCCGTTGGCGCCCGCCGGGTACGCGTCGTACGCCTTGTAGCCGATGGTCGACGGCGGCATCAGGGTGGTGAGCGGCTGCGCGACGGTCTGGCCGCCGAGCGCCTTGATCATGCCCTCGCGGTCGATCGCGTAGTTGAGCGCCTGGCGGACCTTCAGGTCCTTGACCCGCTGGGTGTTGATCACGAGCTGGTTGGCGCTCGGGGTCGGGGACAGCAGCGTGCGGGACTTCAGCGCCGGGTCACCGGCCACCTTGGCCACGAGCGAGGCCGGCACGCCGTTGAAGGCGAGCGCGCTCTGGTCGGCGCCGTTGTCCGCGATGACCCGGTTGTTTGCGGCGTCAGCGGTCGGGCCGAAGGTCCAGACGAACTTGTCCGGGTACTGGTGCCGCACCGGGTCGGTCTTCGGATCCCAGTTCGGGTTGCGGTCCAGGGTGATCCGAACGCCCACCTGGTTTTCCGCGATCTTGTACGGGCCGGACGAGAACGGCTTCTGGTCCAGGTTGACCCCGGTGTCCTTCTCCGGCTTGAGCGGGGCGCTGGTGGGCAGCGAGACCGCGAACGGCAGGTCGCAGCGGGGCTTGGCGAACTCGAAGCGCAGCGTCTTGTCGTCCGGCGTGGTCAGGCCCGGCGGCAGCGACGTCTTGTTCTTCTTGAAGTCCCACTTGGTGTCGTACTGCGCGGTGTCGGCCAGCCACTCCTGGATGTAGGTGGGGCCGCCGGTGAGGTCCGGGTCGAAGGAGCGGGCGATGCCGTACGCGATCTCCTTCGAGGTGATCGGGCTGCCGTCCTCGAACTTCACCCCGTCCTTGATGGTGAATTCCCAGACCTTGCAGTCGTTGTTGACGTTCTTGCCCGGGGTCTCGGCCAGGTCACCCACGAGGACCAGGCCGCCCTTGCCGTCGTCCTTCCAGGTGGTCAGGTAGCGGGCGAAGAGCGGGTTGGCCATCAGACCCGCGAACGAGTACGTCCGCTGCGGGTCGAGGTGGGAGATGGGGGTCTCCCGGATGATGGTGAACGTCCCGCCCTTGGCCGCGCCGTCGATCTCGGCGGCCGGCCCCTGCGAGTCCTTGGGGTCGGTCGCGATGACTCCGGTCTGCTGACGGTTGGTGTCCACCTTGGTGCCTTCGCCCGTGTTCTCCGAGCAGGCACCGAGTGCCACAACCAGTGCGATGGCACCGCCAGCGGCGGCCGCTGCGCGTGGTCGCATGTCCTACCTCCTCCACCCGTGCGCCGAGCGCATCCGCCGACGTCCCGAGGATCGTAAAGAAGAAAAACTACAAGTTGGATAACAGTTGTCGATAAATTTCGTCGCGGTTCAGCCGAGCCGCACCCGTGGGTCGATCACGGCGTAGAGCAGGTCCACCACCACGTTCGCCAGCACCACGAAGACCGCCGCGATCAACACGGTCGCCATGATCGTCGGCAGGTCGCCCGAGCGGACCGCGTCGACTGCGGTACGCCCCATCCCGTTCAGACCGAATGTCGTCTCGGTGATCACCGTGCCGCCCAGCGCCCCGCCCACGTCCAGCCCGGCGATCGTCACCACCGGAGTGATCGCGGCGCGCAGCGCGTGCCGGCCGTACACCTTGCGTTTGGCCAGGCCCTTCGCCCGCGCGGTCCGGACGAAGTCCTCCGAGAGTGTCTCCAGCATCTGCGCCCGGGACAGTCGCGCGTAGATCGCGGAGAAGAGGAACGCCAGCGCCACCCAGGCCAGCACCAGCCCGCTCGTCCACTTCAGCGGGTTCTCGAACAACGAGGTGTAACTCGGCACCGGTAGCAGGCGCAGGTTGTAGACGAAGACGATGAGCAGCACCGCGCCCACGAAGTAGAGCTGCAACGAGGCGCCGGTGAGCGAGAAGCCGATCGCGGCCCGGTCCAGCCAGCTCCCCCGCCGCAGCGCCGAGAGCATGCCCAGGCCGACGCCGAGCAGCAGCCAGAGGATCGCAGCCGGGATGACGATGCTCAGCGTCACCGGCAGCACCCGGGCGATGGTGTCCGAGACCGCCTCGTTCGACACGTACGACCAGCCGAGGCAGGGTGCGTCGCACCGGCCGCCCTGCGCGCTGCCGAGGTCCCGGCCGGTGACGATGCCCTTCATGTAGCCGGCGTACTGGCTGATCAGCGGGTCCCGCAGCCCCAGCTCCTGGCGGACCCGTTCCAGCCGCTCCGGGTTGCAGTTCTTGGGGCACATGCCGGTGACCGGGTCGCGCGGCAGCGCGAAGAACATCAGGAAGCTGAGCACGCTGACCGCGAACAGCGTGAGCGCGGCGGACAGCATCCGGCGGATGAGGAATCGCGTCATGGGCCGGCCTCCTACCGGGACGACTTCGGGTCGAGCGCGTCGCGCAGCGCGTCCCCGAAGAGGTTGAAGGCGAACACGAGCGCGAAGATGGTGATGCCCGGGAAGAAGACGTACGCCGGGTCGGTCTGCAGGTAGTCGAGGCTGCGGTAGATCATGCGGCCGAAGCTCGGCGTCTCGTCGGTCAGGCCGACGCCGATGAACGACAGCGCGGCCTCGCTGGTGATGTACTGCGGCACCGCCAGCGAGAAGGCGACCAGGATCGGCGCCCAGGCGTTCGGCAGCAGCTGCCGGAACAGCATGTGCCCGAGACCGGCGCCGCTGGCCCGCGCCGCCTCCACGAACTCGCGTTCGCGCAGCGCGATGATCTGGCCCCGGACCAGCCGGGCCGTACCGGTCCAGCCGAACAGGGCGAAGATCGCGATGAGCACACCGATTTGGAAGTACGCCGGCACGGCCTCGCGCTGGCCGTAGAAGCGCAGCGCGACGGTCGGCATCAGGGCCAGCGCGATGATCAGGAACGGCATGGCCAGGGTCAGGTCGGTGATCCAGTTGATCACCGTGTCCAGCCAGCCGCCCAGGTAGCCGGCGAGCGTTCCCAGCGTCACCCCGATCACCGCGGTCAGCACGGCCGCGGCGAACGCGATGAACAGCGACGTCCGCAGTCCGTGCACCATGCGGATGAAGATGTCCCGGCCGAGGCCGGGCTCCAGCCCGAACCAGTGCTCACCGGTCACCCCACCGGCGTAGCCCAGCGGCATGCCGTAGCCGTCGAGGCGGTTCTGGAACTGCTCCTTCGGCCCCACCCCGTACAGCGCCTCGATGAGCGGGACGGCAAGCGCGACGAGCACGAAGAACGCCAGCAGGCCGCCGCTGATCAGCGCGGTGCGATCCCGCTTGAGCCGCGCGAGGGCGAGCTGGCCGGGTGACCGGCCGACGAACTCCTTCTTGCCGCTCTCGTTGCCCTCGCCGGGCGACTCGATCTCGGCGAGCGCGACGCCCTCGACCGGCGACAGGCTCATTTCGACACCTCCACGGGTTCGCCGGCCGGCACGCCGACTGGTCCGCTCTCCGGGTAGTGGCAGGCGGTGAGTTGTGTGCCGTCGTCGCGGGTGACGAGTGCGGGTTCTTCGGTGGCGCAGTGGTTGGTGGCTTTCCAGCAGCGGGT